>NZ_JBLUOI010000039.1:0-48069 GCF_048059995.1 Metabacillus sp. YM-086
TCATTCCCGCGATGAACGACACTTCCCTTGCTTTTCTCCATCGTTTTGTCGTTCATTCCCGCGATGAACGACACTTCTCTTGCTTTTCTCGATCGTTTTGTCGTTCATACTCGCGATGAACGACAATTGTAACTCCATTCAAAAACAGCCCAACTTCAATTAATTGGACTGCATTCAATATTAAAAATCAAGCAAAATCCTCTTCATTTTTAAACCAAGTTGTTACATCTGAGATTGCCTTTCTTTTCCCCTTTATTTCTTTCATATCAGGGTAACCAATGTATAATAATCCAACCATCTCCGATTCAGAAGATAACTTAAACAATTTCTTTACCTCGTTTGAATAACAGCTTTCACCTGTTCTCCAAATGGCACCCAGGCCAAGAGCATGGGCTGCGAGCAGCATATTTTGAACAGAAGCACAGACAGCTGCCGCTTCCTCCTTCATCATGATACGTTTATTTGCTGTTGTTGGTTCTACAGCAACAGCAATTATAACGGGTGCTCGCAAAGGTTTATTTTCTTCTCTTTCTAATCGCTTTTGACTTTCTTCACTATTTGCATCTTCTAGTGTTTTCTCCACAAGAGATGCGAGTGTTTTACCAAGTGCTTTTCTCGCATCACCTGTTAATACAAAAAATCTCCATGGCTCTGTTCGGAAATGTGAAGGTGCCCAGGTTCCTGCTTCAAGTATTTGATGAATCAACTCACTAGGGACAGGATCTTCTTTTACTTTTCCAATACTCCTTCTAGTTGCAATAGCTGAAAGGACGTCCATTATTTTCACTCCCATTTTTTAAGTTATTTCATCTTATTCAAAAACATGAGAAATGACTCTTTAGAATAACCTTCTCTAAATCACACCTACTCCCCCCATTAAATAAATAGCGAGAATGAATAGTATAAACATAGGAGGGGTTAGAGTGGAATCTTATGTTAAAGATGCACTAGATGAGTGGAAAGAGGAAATGTTAAAACAAAAGCTTGATTTAGATGAAGAATACGAAAAAATCAAAAGTGAATTACAAATCTATTCTTATAAGTCAGGTATTACAAAACAAGTTATTCAATTAACAATAAATGATGAAATTATTGAAACGATCAAATCAACTTATCAAGTACCCTTTGTTGAAAAATACGAACAATTGAAGCAATACATACGAGTTTTGGAAGAAAAACGAAAAGTATATCAAATGTTTGTTGATAAAATTCAAAAAGTAAGTGAAACAGAAGTAAACGAGAGTCATGTTTAAGAGAGCAAACATGACTCTCGTTTTTTTGATTTTTCCTTACTAGGAAATTATTAGATAGACTAGAATGATATGGAAGGTTTGTAACGTTCCTATCATCTTATTGTAATAACGTAAACAAACTGTTAAGTGCTTGTTCTTTTAAACTCTTTTTTTCGTGGTAAGATGAACTCATTGATTAGCTCAGGTGCTAACAAGGAGGTTATACAACATGAAAAATAAGATTCTATCCTTAATTACCTTCGTATCACTAACAGCTGGATTTTCAGCACATGCAGCTGCAGAAGAGGTGACTGTAAAAGAAGGTGACACTTTATGGGAAATCGCAAAGTTAAATGAAGTAGAAGTAGAGAATATAATAGATTGGAATAAGCTTCCTGGTGATATGATTCAACCAGAAGATCAATTAAAACTCCATGAATCACATGAAGTATCAACAGGAGAAACATTATGGGATATTGCTGAAGAATATGATGTTGAGGTTGAAGAAATTGAAGCCTGGAACGAAATTGATTCACACATCATTAAACCAGGAGACGAGTTAATCATTAAAGAAACCGAAAAGGCACAAACGTCTTCTGAAGATAAAGAAACCGAATCAAATAAAGAATATAGTAAAGAATTAACTGTTACCGCTACAGCCTATACAGCAAATTGTGAAGGCTGCTCTGGTACAACTAAGATGGGAATTGATCTCCATGCCAATCCTGATAAAAAGGTAATAGCTGTCGACCCTGATGTGATTCCATTAGGATCAACTGTAGAGGTTGAAGGTTATGGGACAGCGATTGCGGCAGATACCGGTGGAGCTATTAAGGGAA
This sequence comes from Metabacillus sp. YM-086, assembly GCF_048059995.1. Lineage (NCBI taxonomy): Bacteria > Bacillati > Bacillota > Bacilli > Caryophanales > Bacillaceae > Metabacillus > Metabacillus sp. YM-086. The sequence goes on from NZ_JBLUOI010000039.1 coordinate 2,072, forward strand.
ATAAGATTGATGTTTTTATCCCCTCAGAATCAGATGCTCTACAATGGGGTAAACAGCAAGTAGAAGTGAAAATTATCGAAGAATAAACAATTACACCCCTTTGGTGAGTAAGAGTACCAAGGGGGTGTAGTTTTACTATTTTTTAATAACCGGAATCCATATCTCTGCTCGATAATCTTCTGAATAAGCATCTCCTTCAGGGTAAACCTCTATTTCCGGTGCAGGAGCATGCTCGTACCCTGTCGCAGGAAACCACTCAGAAAAAATTCGTTTCCAAACATGCTGAATAGCGTGAGGCATAGGACCAACAGACTCAAAAACAGCCCACGTAGAAGCAGGTATTTCTTTGACCTCTAAATCTTGGGATATCTTATCAGTCGTTTTTTCAACCGCAATATAATAGGTAAATTCATTTTTTTGCTGATTACCTTCCGCACAGACTCCTAATATTCCCATTTCTCCAGCTTGTTGTGCAAGCTTCTCAGTAAACCCATTCTCATTTGATCCTTTCCAAAATAATGGAATTTTTTCATTATTATTCTCCATTGAGACCCGGATCCCTTTACCAACAACATGAAATGCTTCTTTTTGAATGATCTTATAATTCATTTCTTCTTCTCCTTTTAGTTGGATTTGAAAGGAAAGCTTAGGAAAGGCTTTGACGGTTTTGCCTGAGTGCCTCACTTCTATTGGACTAATTCCATGTGCTTTTCGAAATGCTTTCGAAAAGGATTCAGGACTTTCATAGCCATACTTTAAAGCAATGTCCAATACTCTTACATTTGAATGAATTAGTTCTTGTGCTGCTAATGTTAACCTTCTTTTTCGAATATACTCGGCCACAGTAAATCCGGTGAGTATTTGAAACATTCTTTGAAAATGAAACCTAGACATACAGGCAATTTTTGCTGCTTCTTCAATAGACAAATGTGAAGCTAAATTGTTTTCAATAAATGCAATAGAATCATTTATTTTCTGTAAGCTCTCCATATGCTCCCCCTCATCCATACAATAACAAAGAAGTAAACTAATTTACCTGTCATTGCTTGCACAATAATGACAGATTAAATTCACTTGTTCTTAAAATCTATTCAATAACCTTTTTTTATAGTGTCTTATACCAAATTTTAGCTTTTACTGTCGTTAATTGAAAGAAATCTAGTTTATCCGCCATATTTTAATAGATTGTGCAGAGAAATGTAGATAAATATTTGCAGGAAATCTTCCACTTTTCTAAAACTTATTTATAAAAGAGCTTTGTTACTCTTATCTGTTCATTTTCATCCTCCTTTATTCAAAGGAAGGAGCAAAATGAATAATGAGTTTTAACATAGCAGATAAAGAAACTAAAGGAAAGGTGGTCATTTTTCGTGAGAGACGATTTGACCTTACAACAACTAGCAGAAGGAATTCCAAAATCACTTCTTAATGCATCAGATAAAGATTTAGAAGGCTTCCAGCATATTATTGAAGAAACAATTAAATTACGTGAAGGACACCGAAATCTTCAAAAACTAATTAAAAGCTTCTCAACATCAGGTATCCAACGTTCGTAAATTAACTTTTTGAGTCATTCTTATTTAGAGAGCCATTACCCAGGCTCTTTTTCTATGGAATTATTCCATAATGCATAAAAAATCACTTGATTTTAGAAGTCAATTTTACAAGCCAAAAAGGGAGAAATAACAGAAAAAATGTTCCTAGTGCCACAAACTCTAGAGGAATGATATACCACGGCCATTGTCCAAAATAATCAATCATAGATGGATTAACAGGCTTTCTAGAAATGTACATATAATTACCACCAAGAATTAGATTTAAGACAAAGATGAACGCTGCATAAACATTTAACCATATAAAAGCCTTCCAAATTGATTTAAATTCAGGACGGAATCCACTAACAAACACCATAAATAAATTTGCAAGAACAGTACTTCCGTGTGATACAAAAAAATGGACATATCGAAAATGAGGAAATGTGTAATGACTAATATCAGGTGTAATCATAGCTTGTATCGCACTACCAACACCAGCGAAGAATGTGAACTCAAATAATGAATATGATTTGGTCAACAACATAACAGCAGATAATAGAATCGTAATGCTACTAAGATGCAAAGGCAAAGAATGAGTATATGTCCAAGTATCAAACCAGTATAGCCATATATGTAGGCTGATTTCTGAAAATATCATAATAAAAAATAAAGTCATACGCGCAATTTTATTATAAGGTTCTTGTCTTAGAACATCTCTTACTAAATAAATGAAAACAATAAGTAGGATAAAGATAAAGAGAGTTCCTAAATGAACAGGTGAAAATAATGTAAAGGCATGATCTGTTTGTGGAAAAAAAATCCCTTCCATTACATGTCACCTCTTTCTTAGAAATGATGTTTTAATTTAGTGTATCTCTTTAAAAGGAAGGTTATCACTTTTCAAAAGCAAAAACAGTCATGTTTTTTGTCTTCTTGAACGAAAAAACCAGCCTCAATCTGAGACTGGCTACTATATTCATTACCCATTTACCTCTGTACCTAAGCTAGACGGATTTAATCCAACTGCTTCAAATACTTTACCGAATTTTTCATCACCTTGTGTGAATGTTTCATTCGTAGCATCTAATGAAGGTGCATCCTTCTTCAACTCATCTGCTTTTGCTTGATAAGAATCAGATAAATCTTTAATCGCTGCTTCTAAGTCAGCTTTATGATCTGCTAATTCCTCCGGTACCTCTACACCATTAAGTCCTTCTACGACTGCTGCTGCAGAAGCTTCAGCTGCTGTTTTCATTTCTGCAGTTGGCTCTTCTTCTGCTTCATACGCATTTAAATCTGCATCATTTTCATTAATTGCTTTTGAAACGGTCATGTAAATTTGCATCATTGCACTTTTTGCGTTTTGTTCTTTGTCAGCACCTTCAGTTGCTTCCTCACCTGCTGCTTTATCTTGCTCTTTCGTTGTTCCCTCTGATTCTTCAGAACATGCCGCTAATCCAATAGACAACATTAACACTGAAATTAAAAACCAAACCTTTTTCATCGATTTCCCCTCCAATTAATTGCTAACATATGTATAGATAACCAGATCACTCAACCTAATAATATTTTCCATATTCTGAATGATCTTCCACCTATGTATTATAGGATTCTAATAAAAGAATATCAACTGTTATTTTACGAAAATATATAATCATATATTTCCTATTTTATCGAGTAAACACTTAATTTTTTTAGCTTAATAAACATTAGTCGTACTTATATTATAAAAGGTTACAAGAAAATATTCATATTAAAAATACCCTTTAATAGAAAAATTTTACATTATTTTTGAAAAATTTTTAAAATTCCCAAAACATAAAAAAAGAGGCAACCCCCATTCTTACAAGGGCTGCCTCTTTCCAACATTAATTAGATCCTGTCTTCAATAGAACTTCTTGTTCATCTTCAAGTTTTACAGATTTTGATTTAACATATTTTGCTGTTAAAATCACTGCTGCAACAACAAGAACTTCAAAACCATACTTAACAAAGCCATTTTCAAATAATCCACTTAAGAAATGTTCACCAACAATCATTTTTGAAGCTGTCCAAGCAAGAACACCGGCGCCGATTGTAACGATGATTGGATATCTGTCAATCCATTTAAGAATTAACGTACTCCCCCACATAACAACTGGTACAGAAATAAGTAATCCGATAACAACTAGTAGCATGTTACCATGTGATGCACCTGCTACAGCTAATACATTATCAAGTCCCATTAACGCATCCGCAATAATAACGGTACGAATCGCTGCCCAAAAACTATCTCCAGCTTTAACATCACCATGATCATTATCATCCACAAGCAGTTTATAAGCTATGAAAACTAATAGAAGTCCACCAACTAAATGAAGACCAGGGATAGCTAATAACCAAACAACTGCTAAAGTCGCAACAATTCGAATCGCTATTGCTCCTATAGATCCCCATAAAATAACTTTTTTCTGTTGATGTTTAGGCAAATTTCTTGCCGCAAGCCCAATTAAAATGGCATTGTCTCCAGCTAAAACCAAATCAATCACAATAATAGATAAAAGTGCAGTGAGAAATTCCATTTCCATCTTGATTACCTCCTTCTGATATTGTTTTCAATCTGAAAGTTAAAAGATTGAAAGATTGCTTTTTACAAAAATAAAGAGACCTTTGCCATAGTGGCAAAGGTCTCGCTAAGCACAAACATTATGCCAATAAAGCCGATGAACCTCGTTCATGTAATGACGACTTTATTTCAGGTTAAACCTGACGCTACTCCCCTTTACGGTGGGAAATTTTACTATCGATTTGTCTATTTGTCATTATACTTTATTTTATGGGCGTGTGTCTATGATTTTGTTTAAGTGACAGGCACCACCCGGATTTTGCCGAATCAATTTTTTTCTCCTATTTAATATGAAAAACATCCAAATTACAATCTATAAATTCCATATATTACTACTTGTCCTTTCTCCTATATGACACTTGTCATACTCATTCTATGACACCTATGTCTACAAATTTCAAGAGACTATTTTTATAATTTAGTTAAGGATAGAAAACCCTTGATTGAAATGGGAGACAACATAAAACGTTCCTTCCTATTCATTCCACTCAATTTTTTTAACTACAGACTACTTTGTCTTTTTAACGTTTTTAAAGAAGGGAATTAAAAAATGAGTAAACAATTACAACGTAATTTAAGGAAGCAAGTCGCTCCTTATGAACAGTCAAGCTCGAAGGATAGTATCATTCAACTTATCACAACAATCGGTCCATTCATTATTCTATGGATTCTTGCCTATCAAAGCTTAGCGATTTCCTATCTTCTTACATTAGCTTTTACCATTATTGCTGGTGGCTTTCTTGTACGAATTTTTATCATCTTCCATGATTGCTGTCATTACTCATTCTTTAAGAATAGAAATGCAAATAAAATACTTGGAACAATAACAGGAATCCTTACTTTATTCCCTTACAGTCAATGGCAGCATGACCATTCCATCCACCATGCTACTAGCGGGAATTTAGACAAACGAGGAACTGGAGATATATGGGTACTTACAGTTGATGAATACCTTTCCTCTTCATTATTTGAAAGAATTAAATATCGTTTATATCGAAATCCAATCGTTATGTTTGGACTTGGTCCCATCTATGTTTTTCTTATTAAAAATCGTTTTAACAAAAAAGGAGCTAGACGTAACGAAAGATACAATACGTACCTTACTAACATAGCAATTGTTGTATTTGCAGGACTGTTGTGCTGGATGCTTGGAGTGATCCCGTTTTTATTAGTACAGTTGCCTATCTTTTTAATTTCAGGCTCATTAGGAATCTGGCTATTTTATGTACAGCATACGTTTGAGGATTCTTACTTTGAAAAGAATGAAGAGTGGGAATACGTTATGGCAGCTGTAGAAGGCAGCTCGTATTATAAGCTACCAAAACTGTTACAATGGCTTTCCGGTAACATTGGTTATCATCATGTTCACCATTTAAGTCCGAGAGTACCAAACTATAAATTAGAAGCGGTACACAATAATACAGAACCATTACACAACGTTCCAACAATTACACTAGCAACAAGCTTGAAGTCGTTAAAGTTCCGTCTTTGGGACGCACAGAATAAAAGGTTTGTTGGCTTTAATTATTTGTCAAAACTACAAAAGTAATATTCTTCTTTAGAGGATGACGTATTAGTACAAACTGTCGGGAATGAAGCGTACTAATTTTTGTCATCCTCTTAAAGTTTTAAGTAAATATATGTTAAAATATGATGTAATTTCATCTTAATTAAAGTAGGTTCTATCATGAAAAAAAGAGTTAACATTTTTCAAAAAAGCAATGGGATCTCCCCTTATATTTGGGCTTTTTTAAGCATTTTGCCTTTTTATTTTATTTTCCAATCATCCTCTACAGCAGAAATTATTACAGGCATAATCCTAACTATATCGTTTTTCATTACACTTCGTTACGCCTTTCTTGCTAAAAGCTGGAGAATCTATGTGCTAACACTGATCCTGATTGGGATATCATTTACTTCAACTTATCTATTTAATTATTTTTATTTTTCCTTTTATATTGCTTATTTCATTGGAAATATAAAGGACCGTGCTGCCTTTTTAACACTATATATTATCCATTTAGTCAGTACAGCTGTTGCCATAAACTTTAGTATCGTTTTACATGAGCAGTTGCTATTACGTCAGGCTCCCTTCGTGATTATAAGCTCACTTAGTGTCATTTTTCTTCCATTTAGTATTTATAATCGTAAACAACGTGATCAACTCCAAGAAAAGCTGAAAGATGCAAATAAACGAATATCTGAACTAGTTATACTTGAAGAACGTCAACGAATAGCCCGGGACCTTCATGACACATTAGGTCAAAAGTTATCCATGATTGGTCTGAAAAGTGACTTAGCGCGAAAAATTATTTATAAAGATCCAGAGCAGGCAAAAAATGAAATGAAAGAAATTCAACAAACAGCTAGAACAGCATTAAACGAAGTTAGAAAAATGGTGTCGCAAATGAGAGGTATTCGAATAAAAGAGGAAATGATTCATGTTAAGCAAATATTAAAAGCAGCTCAAATCAATTTAGTTTGTGACCAAGAAATGGTCTTATCAAACGTCCCATTGTTAACCGAAAACATTTTAAGTATGTGTTTAAAAGAAGCTGTGACAAATGTTGTGAGACATAGTAAGGCCTCTACTTGTTATCTTTCTCTCGAACAAAATTCGACCGAATTAATCATGACCATTAAGGATGATGGAATCGGTTGTGAAGACATTACATTCGAAAAAGGAAACGGCCTGTCCGGGATGAGGGAACGCCTGGATTTTGTTAATGGAAATCTTGAAATAAAAACTGAAAAAGGTACATCTTTAACGATAAGAGTACCTAATGTTGTAAAACAGATAGATTAGGAGGGGCTTGCTATGATACGAATTGTCATTGCTGAAGATCAACAAATGCTTTTAGGTGCCTTAGGTTCACTTCTTAACTTGGAGGACGATATGGAAGTTGTTGGCAAGGCTAATAATGGAGAGGAAGCCCTTGCACTTGTTCAAAAACACAGTCCTGATATATGTATAATGGATATAGAAATGCCTAAAATGACTGGTCTTGAAGCTGCAGAAAAGCTTGTGAGCAGCGATTGTAAAGTAATCATCCTTACAACGTTTGCCCGTTCAGGTTATTTTCAAAGAGCCATTAAAGCTGGTGTCAAAGGATACCTTCTAAAGGATAGTCCCAGTGATGAGTTAGCGAATTCAATAAGAAGCATAATGTCAGGCAGACGTATATATGCACCTGAACTTATGGACGACGTATATAGTGAAGAAAATCCCTTAACTGAGCGCGAAAAGGAAGTACTAGGCTTAGTCGCAGATGGCATGAACACAAAAGAAATTGCCGATCAACTTAGTATTAAAACCGGGACGGTACGAAACTATATTTCCACTATACTAGAAAAGCTTGATGTGAAAAATAGAATTGAAGCCATTACTCAATCAAAGGAAAAGGGTTGGTTCAAATAATATAAAAAAGAGGTCTCCTTTTGGATAAAGGTGACCTCTTTTCGGCTAATACTCAGGCGCACATAATGAGTACGCTTGAACCAAAGCATCTATTTATTCGCTTTTATTCGTTTCACCTTTTAAAAGGTGAAAATCTTTAATAGGCATTGTAATAATTTTTCCACCTATTTGAACATGAACTGTATCTTGAAAAATAGCTTTCACAATTCCTTTTAGAGATATTGTTGAATCAACAGAAATTGGATTTTTCATATTTGCTTCCATTTATTACACACCTTTCTACTATAATATTAGTTTTTTAATATTGGATAGGTTTGTGTGAAACGAATTTTACATGTGTTTCAACAAAGTGAAATAATAAGTAAAACAAAATATAATACCATCTCTAATAGTGAGATTTATTATATTCACAATTATAACCCTTTAGAACAAAAAAGTCTTATAGGAACTCTTGGGCTCTTAGTACATTTTTTTATAAATTAAAATTAGGCTTTTCCATACGCAACTATTCTGTTTTCATTCCGTCATATGTAGTAATACGGAAACGTTTTTCGTGTTAGATATCATTACTGGGAGGAAAACATCATGAAAAAACATAAGCATAATCTCATTAAAGTAGCTATATTAACTTTAGGAATAAGCGGAGTGTTTGGAGCTAGTTCAGCTGGTGCTTCAACAACATATGAAATACAAAAAGGTGATACTTTATATAGCCTTGCCAAAAAACATGAACTAACAGTTGCACAATTAAAACAACTAAACAACCTTTCTTCTTCAACGATCTACCTGGGAGACAAACTAACAATTCCCACAACCATTACAATAAAAAAAGGTGATACCTTATATAGCCTCTCCAAAAAATATAACACCTCTGTTTCACAATTGAAATTCATTAACCACCTTACATCAAACACCATTATTGTCGGAAAAAAACTTGTTATCCCTACAAATATTACTGTAAAAGCAGGTGATACGCTTTATAGCATTGCTAAGAATTACGGTTTAACTGTTAGTGAGTTGAAGTCCATTAATTACTTAACTTCTAACTGGATTAGAGTTGGTCAAACACTTAATGTTGCATATGCTAAAAAGACTGCAGACTCATCAAAAAGTTATGATGCGTCTAAGAAGGAAGTGAATGTCTCACTAACAAAAGGATTTACATTTGACGAAGAAGAGCCACGGAAATTCATCTTACAATCTACTAGTGAAGAAGAATATTTTTCTAGATTAGAGGTTTTAGATAGCAAAGTAAACTTAGAAGAAATTAAGACTAATTCAATGATGTACTTAAACGGAAATGAAGTAACTGAGTATGATCCAAAAGCCACTTCACATCCTCTTTATCATGACGCTTTGCTTTATTTACATGGATATAACAAGAATATCCAAACAACAATTGTTGTAAAAGAGATTGACGGGGTATTCATAAGATTCACCATTCACTACCTAAATAAAGAAGAATCTGAAGCAATTATGCCCAAAATGATCAAGATACTTCAAACCACATCAGTTAAATAATGATCTCCTGTTTCTCTTAGTAAATAAATTTCCTATAAATTTATGAACCATCTATTGACTATAATAAAAAAATATTTTACTATTATATCAAGTAAATAAAAACGTTCTCCTAAAGGGGAGTAGCTTTTACAACAAAGTCGTCATTACAGAGTTTCGAACTCTCGGCTTCGTTGGCAACCTTTTCGTTGTTAGCAAGACCTTTACTGTTAAGTAAAGGTCTTTATGTGTTTTTTTAAGACCTTTACCATCTACGGTAAAGGTCTTTTTATTTGACTACCTATAGGAAACGTAAAAAAGGAGATTACCATAATGGTAAAAAAAGTATCAATGGAAGATTTGATTAGAAAAAACAAAGAAGAACTTCTTAAAGATAAAACGCAAATGGATAGAATTGAGAAACGCATTGATCAAAAGTATTTATCACAAAGCAAACAAATAGGAGGAGATAAATGATGTTATTGAGGAAATATATGTCACTTTTAGGTGTAGGATCTGCGATAATTGATCTTATCTTACCTAAGGAAACGTATAAACGTGGAGAACTTATCAATGGTTACTTTCATGTTAAAGGTGGAACTATTGAACAGCAATTAAGAAGAATTGATAGTGATCTAGTATTAATTGATTCTACGACAAAAACTGAAAAAGTGATTGATACTGCGACTATCTTGTCAACAAAGCTTCTCCGATCAGAAGAAGCTAACAAAATTTCATTTACATTTAAGTTGCCAGAAAATATCCCGCTATCTTGCGAGCATATTTCTTATCGCTTTAAAACAAGACTTACTTTTAATGAAGGTGTAGAAAGTAAAGATCAAGATATAATACAGATAATATCATAAGATTGATAAGCAGAAAGGAAAGCTTAAATGTTCAAAATTATAAAACGAATAAAATTCATCTTTACTTTTTGGAGATTTCTCCCTTTTTTAAAAGAGTTCTTTTTATCTAAACAGGTTGAAACGACTAAAAAAGTAATCGGTCTGTTATTCATCGCAGCCTACGCACTATTTCCATTCGACCTAATTCCTGACTTCCTCTCTGTTTTAGGAATTGTCGACGATGTTGTGATCGCAACATTCGTTTTAGAACGATTAATTAAGATGGCACCTGAATCACTTAAGGAGAAATACAATTTATAAATATTTACCCACTTGTTCGGATAGAATCTAAAACTAAGCGTTACTGGATGATTATTGCTTATTCTAAGATTGTTTGTATGAACAAATTTTATAACAATAGTGCAATGGAGCGGAAGACACTTGACTCCTGCGGGAGGTAGAGGAAAGGCCAAGACCCCGCAGGCAAAGCCGAGGAGGCTTGGCTTCCTCCCCGCGGAAAGCAAGTGACTGCAGCGTAATGGAACGAACTATATCTCAGGCATCTTAAATCCTTATAAAAAATTAAAGCCTACACAACTACTGTGTAGGCTTCATTTTTATTCCTGTATTTGCTTTACTTTCTTTCTTTTAATCACAGTATAAAAAGCCGGAACAAAAAGCAATGTGAAAATGGTTGAAAAGAAAATACCAGAAATAATTGAAATGGCTAGTGGGGTAAATAATACATCTCCACTAAATGCAATTGGTAATAAAGCACCCATAGATGTAACTGCTGTTAAGACTACAGGTCTTAATCTTGCTTCACCTGACTCAACTACAGCCTCCAGTAAAGTAGCACCTTCTTGAAGTCTTTGCTCCATAAACTCAATAAACACCGTTGCATTTCTAACAACTATTCCTGCTAAGGAGACAATTCCCATCATCGCCATAAAGCCTAAGCCTGTTTGAGTAAGGAATAAACCTATAACAGCTCCTGAAATTGCAAGATAAACAGAACTCATAATCAGCAACGGAATTCTTAGTGAGTTGAATTGAACAACCATTAAAATATAAATAAGAAACACAACAATAATAAAAAGCTTTCCTACTTCTACAAAGAAATCTGAACGAGCCGAAGACTCTCCACCTACAGAAACATTAATTGAATCTGACGTATATTGTTCCGCTAACGTCTTAATTTCAGATTCTACATCTGTTTTTTTGTCGTCAGTTGGATATGTTCGAATGGTAATGGTTCTTTCTCCGTTACTATGTGGAACAGATTGAATTTCTTGACCTTCCTCTACAGTTACAAGCTCGGATAAAGGTACAAGAACAGGTGGTCCTTGCTGTGACATCGTGTTGGAAGGTAATTTTATTTCCTCTAGGTTTATATCACTTTCATCACGATCACCTGAAACCTTTATAGTGAAATCACGGCTTGTTGTCCCATCATCATAACTTCCCATTGGAACTCCGTCTGTTATTAATCTAATCTGTTGGCTAATCTCATTAGATGTAATTCCATGCTCTTGCATTTTATTACGAATTGGTTCGTAAACAATAGTTGGACGTGGTTGACCAACATCATCAATGACTGCTCCACTTCCATCTATTTTTGAGATTTTCCCTTTCATTTGGTCAACAGTTTCGGTAAGTTCTTTGATATCACTACCCGATACAGTAATAGCAATTGGTGCGCCAACAGGTGGACCAGCCTCAATCGTCGACATTGAAATGATTGCTTCTGGGTACCTCTCTCTTAAAGAATCCTGCCATTTATCGATCGTTTCTGTTGCTGATTGTGATTCTTTATCGACTCTAAGGACAATTTGCCCATTATTTTCACCTGGATTAGAAATAACACTTCCAAACATCCCTGGTTCACCAGTACCGGCAAATATTGTACTTTCATAAATCGCTGAATCTTCTTTTTTCATATACTCTTGCATTTCTTCCAGAAAATCTTCTGTTTGTTCAATCGTTTTTTCCGGTGGCAATGTAACAGTAACTGTTACTTCTTCACGATCTGCACTAGGGAAAAACACAACAGGAATAAATGGAACTAACCCATAAACGAAGGTACAAAACACTAATACGGTTAATCCAATTCTCATCGGATATTTGACAACTTTCTTTAAGATCTTGTTGCTATAAAAAGCTGCAAGACCTTCTAGCGTTTTTCCTAATAAACCATCTTTTTGATTTTTAACAGTTGTTTTGTTTACTAAGCGCTTCTGATTCCACATTAAAAAGATCGGCACTAGTGTTAAAGCGATAATCGTTGATCCAATGATCGTTGTAATTAATACAGAAGGTAACGCGCGTATAAATGCTCCATTTGATCCCCCAATAAAGGTTAAAGGCAAGAAAGTGAAAACGATCGCTAAGGTTGAGGTGATAACAGAAACTCTCACTTCTTTCGTTCCCTGTAGAGCTCCTTGTAAAGGACCATCACCTAGTTTGTATCTTCTTCTTATGTTGTCGTTAACAACAATGGCATCATCAACAAGAATTCCTAGTGCAATGATCATTCCGATAATCGAAATTTGATTTAAATCAACATTCATATATGGCAAAGGTATTAGCCCTAGTGCAATTGAAGCAGGTATTGCAATGGCAACAAGAAAAGCTGAACTAACATTTAATCCTAAAAGAGTTACTAGCACAACCACTGCAATCGAAATGAGAAAAGAAAGACCTAAATCCTTAAAAATTTTCCCTACAATTGTATTTTGAGTGTAATAAGTGTCCAAAGTAATATTTTCTGGCAAATCACTCGCAAGTTTTTTTACCTTTTCATCAACCGTTTCGTGAAGAGAAGGAATGTCCACTCCCTCTTCCTGTAAAATCGTCATTGAAACAGCTGGTGTGTTATTATAGTTAACGATTTTAGGTTTTTCTGAAGGAACTAACTTTAGTTCGCCTACATCGCCAATCAAAATGTCGTTACCTTTTTCATCTACCTTTAAAAAGATCTTTTCTACCTCTTCAACCGTCTTAATATGCTCCAACAACAATTGCTTGTTTTCACCATTTACTTCTTTACTGCCTAAAGGTGTAATCTCAAGTTCATTATTTATGGCGTTCATGACATCAGGGAAGATAAGGGAATAATCACTTAGCTTTTCTTGATCAAGGGTTAACATGTATTCATCTTCTACAATCCCTTTAAATGATACCTTTCGAACTCCTTCAATTTTTTCCAATTCTTTCTGCCATCCAAGTAACAATTCTCTCTGGTTCTGTAATAGTTCTCTGTCATCACTTAGTAGATGATATGAAGAAAGAGTGCCTGTTTGAATATCCGAATTAACTTCTGACTTCAACACATTTTCAGGGAATGTTTGGCTAGTGTCTGATACAGCCTGCCTTACTTGTGATAATACTTGATTACGATCTTCATTATCTAATAATTCAAGAACAATAGTAGAAACTCCAGCTCCGGATACAGATGAAAATTCTGCTATCCCTTTAATACCCTCGAGTTCTTCTTCTAAAGGATTCGTAACTGTTCTTTCAACAAGTTCTGGCTCAGCACCAGGAAAGATTGTTGTGATTGTAGCCACATTTACTGATATTTCAGGAATTTCACGCTTTGGCAGCTGCAAGGCTGTTAGTACTCCTACCAGTATAAAAAGCACGATAAAAGTAAGGGTAACTTTTGGTCTCTTAATTAATGAATTGAACATTCGTAATCTCCTTCTTTTTTAAAATATCAACCATTTTATGACCAATGGGTACTTAAATATTACGATAAGTCCTTTTAAATAAATATTTATACTAAATCCCTACTGACCAATGGGTACTGAAAAGACAAAGTAAGGAACGATTATGAATTGTTCCTTTGACATCCTTTTAAAAAAAGATCTACTACAAATAAGACAGTCTTAAGTAACATTGAATAATCAAATTCTTTGTTAAAAAAGATATCTCTTTTATAGTTTTCAAGCATACCAATAAACGCTTTCGCATGGTCGCTTGCATTAGTAATGTTTTCTTTTGCCATAACTGATGTAACATACTGATGATAATTATCTAAGAAATCATGTAAAGATTGAATCATCTTAGGATTATTAGTATATGCCTGCAAATATTTATTTGGAGTATGCTTATCTCTATAAAATACAGCAAGTTGTTCCTCTGCAATGCAAATCAGTTTTTCTTTAAAAGAAGAAAAAGCATTTACCTTTGCTTCAAGCATATCCAAATACCTCTGAAAATTTCTTTCATGTGTTTCTATATATAATTCATCCTTTGATGAAAAATACAAATAAATTGTACCTTTTGACACTCCTGCTTTCTCAGCAATATCCAGCATCTTTGTATCATAAAATCCCTTTTTACCGAATATTTGCATAGCAGCATCTACTATTTTATCTTTCTGATCTTGCCCACGTGTCAAAACTTACCCTCCATTCAGAACCGGTTGGTCATTATTAATATATAAGGTCTTTTGAAAATCGTCAATTTTGAATGTGCTTTTTATTTCCGTCAATTTTTCCAACTAAAAAATCAAAAAGATAAGCCCACTAGTGCTTACCTTTTCAGATATTATTATCTCCCTCTCACCTATACCATCATGCTAAAAATCAAAAATTTTCTTTTTTGCATTTTATACATGTGCTGCATTTCTTGTTTTATAGTCAATAAGTTTTCCATTTTCAATATAGACGCTATTTCTGCCAGTGCGCTTGGAGGCATAAAGTGCTTTATCAGCTAAGTTCAGTGCATCGGTTATCATATTTTCTTCAATCACCTTCGTGACCCCAAAGCTTGCTGTAATATGTATGGTTTCATTTTTTATAACAAGTGGTTCATTTTCAATGCTTTTTCTCATCATGTCTGCATACTCTCCAGCTTCTTCCAATGTCATAGAAGGTAAACATAACACAAATTCTTCTCCACCATAACGTCCAAATAAATCATTAGGCTGCAACAATTGCTTACAAATACGTACAACGTGACGAATTGCTTCGTCTCCTATATGATGTCCATAAGTGTCGTTAATTTGTTTGAAATGGTCAATATCAAACAGAATTAAAACAACTGTTTGGTCCTTGTTTCTCATTTCTTTTACTAATTTTATGCTTTCTTCAAGAAACGCAGATCGATTTAATATGTTTGTTAATTGATCAATATATGCCAGACGCTCCAATCTTTTCTGTAATCGTCGTTGCTCTGTAACATCTAGAATAACGATTGTATTTCCTACAACATCTCCACTTCTTTTTTTAATCGGAGAAGAACGTAATTGATAATACTGATTTCTCTCATGCCATTCTAGTTCAAATTCTGACTCGTAGTCCTTCGAATCTAATAAATGAAACGGAAATGCTGAAGAATCATGGTTGCCTTCCCATAATAAATCCATTTTCTTTCCTACCATAGAATCATCTAGCTTATTTATCAAACTCGTAGCTGCATAATTAAAATCAATAATTCGCTTAGATTGATCCAATACAACTACACCATCTCGCATACTATCAAAAATAAGACCTCTTGCAATGGGTGCTAAATCAAATAAATTAGTAGATGAAAATGCCCAAATATATAACGCTGCTGTAACACTTAACACAACCGGTACTGGGTCAATACTAAAAGGAACAAGTCCAATTAGGTAAAAAAATGAAGCGATCATAGGTAGATATAAGCCAAGGAGCATGACTAATGTTTGTTTCCAATATGTAGACTTAGTTTGCTTCCAATAATGAAGTAATAAAATACCTCCGACTAGTAAACAAGCAAATGTGTAACTACCATGCACGATATACCAAGGTCCTAAAACAAACCCCAATAATGGTGCAATCCCTTGTTTGAGATAAATGGTTTGATAAAAAAGGTGATGAAATTGATTTGTCAGAACAATTAGTGTTGTTAAGACTGGAATACTAAAAGCAGTTATTACATTCTTTTTGGTCATATATTTTTCTGCACCAATATACTGAGTAACTAAAAGCAAGCTTAGAGGTGCAATATATGGAAGTCCTAAATACTGAAAGTAGGTCCAGAAAACAATCATTGACAGGCTTTGACTAGATAGCTCAAAAGCATGTCCAAATGTATAAATAGAAGAGAACAAAGAGATCAGAATAAACATCGTACTTCCAAGAAAGTTTTTTCTTCGAATAAAAGCAAATACTCCTATGAATAAACTTAACACTCCAGATACTGCCAAAAACACAATATAGATAAAGATTTGAGAATTCATGTGATTTACACTCCACCATATGCTGTTTACTAGTTAAATGTTACCATATAATGCTTAAAAATGGATAATAATATCTTTAAATTTCCTTTCAATTATCAATAGGATAGGACCTTTTCTTCACTATCCACTTTTAAAGCAAAATAACAGTTAATTAGAAGAACTAGGCTTTTGATTGTCTTTTACATTCTTCCAGATTGAATACATAGGCCCTTTTGAAATGACTTCTGCTAGATGCGTAGCCATGTAGTCCGTGGAGTAATGCATATTTTCTTTCACCCACCATTTTGTGACACCAATATAGGCAGAGCTTATGAAATTTAATAGAAAATCAGATGGAATCTCCAATGATTGTACATTCTCAACAATATCATGAAATTTCTGTTGGAATTTATGGTAAATATGTTTTTCAATTTTTACAGTAAATTCTTGTACTCCATTAGGACCAAACATAACCTGATAAAAATCTCGATTTTTCTCTATGTTATCAAACACTCTTTTTAATGTAATTTGAAATCTGTCCAGATCCACTCTTCCATTTTGAATATGATAATCTGGGTTTATTTCATCCATTAATTCCTGTAAATAGGTATTGCTTACCTGCTCTAGCAAATCGTATTTGTCTTGATAGTGTAAATAAAATGTGGCTCTATTTATAAGTGCTTCATCCGCAATGTCTTGAATAGTAATGCTTTCAAAACCTTTTTCCTGAATGAGTTTTAATAAAGCTTCTTTTATTAACTTTTTTGTTCGTAAAACACGAAGGTCCGTTTTCTTCCCCATCTTCCTCTCTCCTTATATATAAACTTTGTAATTTAATTAACTATTTCCTTAAGTATGTTGTATAAAAAACAAATACACTTTTATTGATCATTGAATCAATCAGGATATTTTTTATAATTGCATTATACTCGACATTTTGTCAATTAATTAACAGTATGTCTATAAAGGAGGACAATTCCCGATGTTTCGAACTTACTTTACAAACAAATTACTTTGGATTGGTTTAGGACTTATATCCCTTTTAGCGTGTATCTTCACCTTTGCTTTTATGGGTTCTACAGTAAACCCTATTCCAAAAGAACTGCCAATTGGAATTGTGTTAGAGGATAATGGTGTACAACTACCAAATGGAGAAGAACTTAATTTAGGTAAGAAATTTGGTGAACAAATTAAAAATAATGAAACATCTTCTGTTGAATGGATCTCATTTGAAACAGAAAAAGATGCACTAGAGAGAATGAAGAACAAAGAAGTATATGGAATGTTAATCCTACCAAAGAATTTGTCTAAAAATGTTTATTCATTGTTAACAAATACACCTACAAAGCCGGATATCAATATTTATATAAATGAAGGTATGAACATGACCGGAGCAAATGTGGCATCTCAAATTACAACTGGCGTGATTAGTCAGTTTAGTCAGCAAGTTCAGGATCAATTGTTCAATACAATTGATGAAATAAAAGCACCTATAAGTTCTGATCTTGCCAAATCACTTGCAAACCCAATATCAGTTACTACAGAGAAGATTAATCCTATAGGGGAAAATTCAGCAAATGGAAATACACCTGCATTATTTACTCAATTACTCTGGTTAACAACTTTTTTCAGTTCAATGATTCTCTTTACAATTGTTAATAAAGTTACGGGAGGAAAATGGAGTCTTACTTCGATCAGTAGTCAATTGCTTTCGGGGGCTTTATTTGTTACTAGTATCTCAATTATTATATTGCTTCTAACTGAAAAATTGTTAAATGTATCAATACCTAATAGTAGCGATATGTTACTTTTAATGATCTTTACTGGTTTATGCTTTTTCTTCATACAAAATGCTTTACTAAATTGGGTAGGTTATCTAGCTGCTCCACTTATTATTTTGTTATTTTTCTTTTCAATGCCTGTACTAACAATGGCACCGGAAATGCTTCCAAGTATAACACGCGATTGGTTATATTCTTGGGTTCCATTCCGCTTTAGTGTAGAAGCATTTAGGGATTTCTTATTTTTCAAGAAGGAGATTTTTGAAGAAGGGATAGGTATGCTTGGAATCATTGGTTTAAGCTCATTACTTGTAATGGTATTAGCTACCTTAAAGCCTAAGAAAACAAAAGGTATAACTGAAAAGAAACGGAAGACTGTTGTTGTCTAATTTTTAAAAGCCACATTCTAATTAAGAATGTGGCTTTATCCATTTATTATTTTGTAAATGCTTCTGTTAATACAGGAACAATTTGCTTTTTACGAGAAACAACACCTTTAAGAGTAGCTTGGTTGTTGTCCAATGTAACGTTAAATGCTTGTTCAACTTTGCTTGTTTCATTACCGATTGCAACTGCTACAGAATCATTTGTTAAAATGTCTGTAACAACGAATAGGAATAAATCTAAGCCTTTTTCAGAAACAACGCTTGAAAGAGCTGCTTCAATTTCAGCTTTATGTACAAGAACATCATTTGTATCAACAGCATTAACTTGTGCGATTTCTACTTTGCTAGAACCCATTTGGAATTCTTTTGCATCAAGTGAAATTAATTGCTCAACAGATTTATCACTTAAATCTGCTCCAGCTTTTAACATGTCTAATCCGTAAGTGTTTGCATCAACACCTGCAATCTCAGCTAATTCTTTAGCAGCATCAATATCCTCTTGAGTGCAAGTTGGTGATTTAAATAATAAAGAGTCAGAAATAATCGCTGAAAGCATTAATCCTGCTGTTTCTTTTTCAATTGCAACACCATTCTCTTTGTAAAGCTTGTTAAGAATTGTTGCCGTACACCCTACCGGCTCAGCACGATAGTACAAAGGATCACTTGTTTCAAAATTTGCAATACGGTGATGGTCGATAACCTCAAGTACGCGAACTGAATCAATATCATCAGCACTTTGTTGACGCTCATTGTGGTCAACTAAAATAACTCCACTTGCTTCACCTGCTACTTTTTCAACAAGACGTGGAGCTTCTTTTTTAAAGTAGTCAAGTGCATATTGAGTTTCCCCGCTTACTTCACCTAAACGAATAGGCTCAGCATTTTGACCAATTTTATTTTTTAATTCAGCATACGCAATGGCAGAACAGATTGTATCTGTATCTGGATTTTTGTGACCAAAAACAAGTACTTTTTCCATAATGAACTCCTTTACACATTAAAATATACTCTATCATATCATAATTACTATGGATTATTTAACCATGAATTATGAAAAAAATATTGATTTCATCAAAAATGTTACAGCATTCCAATCTTTGTCAAAGCTTCCTTCCATTCTCTTATTACTTCTCCCACTATTTCTCTAGCAGTTTGATCGTTTTTAAGAAGTCTTGTGGCTTGACCGGACCATAATGACATAAAGTCTGGATTATTCTGCTCTGCTGCCACTTTACGGATACCTGATGTTATTGTATTTTGACTTGGAAATGGTAGAGGAGAAACACCTGAATTTTCAAATGCCATTATATATTCATTTTTTATTCCTCTTGCCGGCCTTCCAGAAAAGCTTTTTGTGATCACTGTGCTCTCTTCGGTGCTAGCATGTAATGCATTTTTATAAGCAGGATGAATCCCTGATTCTTTACAAGATAAAAATTGAGTGCCCATTTGAATTCCTTGTGCCCCTAGCACGATAGCAGCAAGCATTCCACGCCCATCCATGATTCCACCTGCTGCTATTACTGGTATGTTCACAGAATCCACTACCTGAGGGATAAGTGAGAATGTTCCTATATTTGCTCCGTTTGGGTGTTCCTCTATATTAAACGTACTTCTATGCCCTCCTGCATCGCTGCCTTGAGCAACGATAATATCCACTCCATTTTCTTCTGCAAGAATGGCCTCATTAACCGTTGTCACCATTGAAATAATTTTTATATGCTTACTTTTTAATTTTTCAACTTTATCCGGAGAAAGTAAACCAAAAGCGGTACTAATAATCGGTACTTCTTCTTCAAGCAAGACTTGAAATTGTTCCTCAAAAAGATCAACTGTTCTTAACTCCTCAACGTTTTGTATGACCCCTAGCTTTTCTCGAAACACCTCCAAAATAGAATCTACTTCTTTTAAATTAGTAAAGTCATCTCTCATTGAAGTACAAAATAGATTAACAGCAAATGGTTTGTTTGTTTCTTCTTTTATCTTTCTAATACTTTTTCTTATATCCTCAGGCTTCATATAAGCAGCCCCTAATGTACCAAGTGCACCTGCTTCTGAAACATTTGCTACTAATTCCACTGTTGTAGCACCACCTGCCATACCTGCCTGTATAAGTGGAAACTCAATATCTATTAGTTCACAAAGGCGTTTGCTCATTGTCTTCCCTCCTAAATATGTACGAACTGTACTAACTTCTATCTTCTAGTTTTCTTTCTTTTTTCCTTGTTAATTTATTCCTATAAACAATAAAAGAGACTGACCAGAATCAGTCAATCTCTTTTGAACCTTATTTAACAGTTGCTTCAACAGTAGGATTAAAGTGACTTGATGCCATATCAGCTTCTTCTTCTGTTTCAACATATCCATTAGGATCGAATTCGTTTTCAGATTTTGATACAACAACTGTTGCTACCCCGTTACCAATTAAGTTTGTAATAGCACGTGCTTCTGACATGAAGCGATCAACACCTAATAATAATGCCATTCCTTCAACAGGAATCATAGGGAACGCAGCTAATGTAGCAGCTAAAGTAATAAATCCTGAACCAGTTACTCCGGCTGCTCCTTTAGATGTTAGCATTAATACACCTAATAAAGTGGCAAGCTGCCAGAAAGATAAATCAATGCCATATGCTTGAGCAATAAAAATGGCAGCCATTGATAGGTAAATAGAGGTACCATCTAAGTTAAACGAATAGCCAGTTGGAACAACAAGACCAACAACTGACTTTGAACAACCATATTTCTCAAGCTTTTGCATCATTTTTGGTAAAGCAGATTCTGATGAAGATGTTCCTAATACAAGTAAAATTTCTTCTTTAATATATTTAATAAAGCTAAAAATATTAAACTTGTAGAATTTTGCTATACCACCTAAAACTAGAATAATAAAGAAAAACATTGTGATATAAACAGATCCCATTAGTTTCCCTAAAGATACAAGAGAGCCAATTCCAAAGTTACCAATTGTATACGCCATTGCACCAAATGCTGCAATAGGTGACATTTTCATAATCATATTTACAATAGCGAAGAAAATATCTGTTAGTTTTTCAAATAAGGAAATGACAGGTTTTACTTTTCCCCCTAAAGATGCTGTCGCAATTCCAAACAAAACGGCAAAGAATAAGATTGGGAGTAATTCTCCACCAGCTAAAGCAGCAACAGCATTATCCGGTACAATTCCCATAACGAAATCCATAAATCCATGACTAGCTTCCGCAGCTTGATCTGTATATTGAGAAACATCTGCTCCTTTTGCTCCATCTGTATTAAAGCCACTACCAGGTTGAATCAATGTAACAACTAAAATACCAATTGCTAATGCAAATGTTGTAACAATTTCAAAATATAATAATGCTTTTCCACCAATTCTACCAACCTTCTTTAAATCCCCCATACTACCGATTCCAATAACAATCGTAAAGAAGATAATGGGAGCAATCACCATTTTAATCAGCTTAATAAAAATATCAGCTAAGACCTTTAATTGCGCTCCAAATTCTGGAAAGATAAATCCTATCGTAATACCAAAAATAATACCAATAATAACTTGGACTGTAAGATTTTTAAAATTTATTTTCATCGATCATTCACCCTTTCTTGTTAACGCTTTCAATACCTGACTCCATATTATCGGATAATTAAGAATTTTAATATTTAAGGTGATAATGATCTTTTTGGTCTTTTTGGTCTTTTTTTAAGTTTTGAAAATCATAGCCGGTAAATCTTAGTTACTCTTGGAACAAAAAAAAAGACACTACAAAGGTGTCTCTAATTCCTCAATTCTCGCACTTATATGATTCTTTATTAACTCGTCAGTTATACCTTGTTGATAGGTTTTATAGACTGGCAGTAGTTTTTCTACCCATTCAGTTCTCTCCTCACTAGTAAGGACGTGTATATCAATGGTCGATTCATCCTTCATTAGTTTTAGCTGCTCTTTGTTCATTTTAACTGATTCATCTAACATCCATTCTGTTGTTTCTTTCATAGCTGATATTAAGCTTTCTTGTATATCCTTTGGTAAGCTATTCCAGAAATTTTGATTCATCAAAACAACATAGCCTAAAAATCCATGATTACTTATCGTCATATTTGTTTGAAATTCATATAAACGTCGTGAATAAATGTTAGAAATTGTATTCTCCTGACCGTCAAACTTGTCCTGCTCAAGTGACGTATATAATTGGTCGAAAGGTATAGAAATTGGCCGTGCTCCTAATTGCTGAAATTGTTCTTCGATAATTGAACTAGGCATTGTTCTAAAGCGTTGTCCCTGAAAATCATCAGGTACTTGTAGAGCATGTACATTACTTGTCATTTGCTTAAAACCATTGCTCCATAATGCCATCCCTTTTATATTTTCTTTCGTATGTAAATTGAGGAAACGTTCACTAATCTTTCCTGAAAGAATCTCTTCTATATCTTCATCGTTTTCAAAGAGAAACGGTAAGTCAAATAGCCCCCATTCTGGTGCCAATTTTGTCATTTTCGATAATGACGGAGCAATCATTTGAACATCGTTGTTTTTTAGTGCCTCTAATTCTTGTTCGTCTGTATATAAAGCCCCATTAGGTACGACTTCTACTTTTACAATCCCATTCGTTTTTTCTGCAGCCAGTTGTGCAAACCTTTGAGCCGCCAGCCCTTTTGGTGTATTTTCAGCAACAACATGACTAAATTTTATGACGATTTGCTCAGAAAGACCTTCTTGTTCATCATCATAGCTTACATCATGATCTGCATTCTGGAAGGGATAGAAAAAAAGGGAAAAAATAAGACCAAGTACAACTAAACAAGATCCAATCAAATATTTCATATCCTTTTCTTTCCCCCCTATCTCTCACACATTGTAACATGCTATAAAATTCCATGGTAAAATGAAAGCAACTCTTTGCTTCAAACTCATTATAACTCTTTGATCTAGAAAGGACACTATATGAATCGTGTAACAATTCAAACAAAGATTATGGGGTTAATCTTTTTTATTGTTAGCTTCTCTTTATTTCTAGCCGGGATTGTCATAATCCATAATTTTATAAACTCACAAGAAGAACAATTAAAACAACGTGCGTTATTAACAGCACAAACGGTTGCTGAGGCATCAGATATTACTACCAACATAACTGGTAGTGTGGAGGAAAGAAACGAGATTAATAACAGAGTCGAAACGATTCGTATTATTCACCATGCCGACTACATTGTTGTGATGGATATGAATCATATCCGTTTGTCTCATCCCGTTCCAAAACTAATTGGACAAAAATCGGAGGGTGCTGATGAGGGACCTGCTTTTGCTGAGCTCTCTTACACAACAAAAGCAAAAGGAGAGATCGGTACGATTATTCGTGGATTTTATCCTATGATCAATCAAGAACATCATCAAGTGGGTGTTGTTGTTGTTGGGTATCGAATGCCAACTTTTATAGAAATAATTAAAAATCTCCGCATGGAAATTATTTTTACTGCTGCTATTTCTTTATTATTTGGTGGTTGGGGGGCATGGATTTTAGCATCACGGATAAAAAAAGAAATGTTTAACCTTGAACCTCATGAAATTGCAAGACTTTTTGTTGAACGAACAGAAACATTTAATGCCATACATGAAGGAATTATTGCTATTGATAATGACCAAAAAATCACCGTTTTCAATGATCAAGCTAAAGTAATGATGGGAATTAACGGAGAAGTAATTGGGGAATCTATTCAATCTGTTATTCCAGATACCCGATTGCCTGAAATTCTAACATCACAACAACCTTCCTTTAATAAAGAATTAACAGTAAGAAACTTAAATATTGTCAGCAATCGTATACCTATCAAAGTAAAAGGAAAAACAGTAGGAGCCGTAGCAATTTTCCGAGATCGGACGGAGGTAAAGAAACTTGCTGAAGAGCTTACAGGTGTTAAGGCATTTGTTAGTGCCCTACGTGTGCACAATCATGAGCATATGAATAAGCTTCATACGATTGCAGGATTGCTCCAGCTCGGACATAAAGAAAGGGCTTTGGAGTATGTTTTTCAAATTACAGAAGAGCATGAAGAGCTTTCTCAATTTTTAACAAAAAATATAAAATACGAAAGTATCTCAGGACTTCTTTTAAGTAAAGTAAGTCGAGGAAAAGAACTTGGAATTACTGTTACCATTGATCGACACAGTCGATTATACTCGTTTCCACCACCATTGGATGAACATGATTTTGTAGTTATTTTTGGGAATTTAATTGAAAATGCATTTGATTCTTTTAACGATTCTCCTGAGGAGAATAAGGAAATTCATGTAAGCATTGAACAAGAGGAAGAGTTTCTTTCCATTTTAATAGAAGATAACGGAAAAGGTATTCCCGAACAAATAAAACCCTATATTTTTCAAGAAGGTTTTTCGACAAAAGATCGTTCCAATCATGGGATTGGTTTGTTTTTAGTAAAAGAAATTGTGAAGAAGGCAGGAGGTACAATTAAAATTGAATCATCACCTGTCCATGGTACTTCCTTTATTATTTCCTTTACGTCATGATAGATATTTTGGAGGAGTGCAAATGAATCATCCAGCAACTCGTGTTCTTCTTATTGAAGATGACCCGATGGTACAAGAAATTAATAAACAATTTGTTGAACGTGTAGAAGGCTTTGTTGTTATTGGATGTGCATCCAATGGAAAAGAAGGAATTGAGCTTATAAAAAAAAACAAACCTGATTTAGTTTTAGTAGACATTTATATGCCAAATCAAGATGGAGTAACAACAATTAAACAAATTCGCTCTGAAGGTCTTGATACAGATGTGATTGCCATTACGGCAGCAAGTGATGTCGAAACCGTTCGTTATTGCTTTCAGCTTGGTGCAAAAGACTATATTATGAAACCTTTTAAGTTTGAGCGAATAAAACAGGCGTTAACGAATTATCGATCATATTTTTTAAAAGTGAATGAAAAAGAATCAATTACACAACAAGAATTAGATCGACTGCTGTTTCAAGAAAGTAAGCAAGATCCTACCGAGCTTCCAAAAGGACTTAATGTTGTGACTTTACAAAAAATCCTACACTTTTTAAAAGATAATCAGGAGCCTGTTTCAGCTGAAGAAGTGGCAGAAGGAATTGGGATCGCAAGAGTAACAGCAAGACGCTATTTAGAATACATGGAGAAAACAGGTGTTGTTACGATTCATGTTGAATACGGTGGGATTGGTCGGCCAATTAATCGCTATATGATAAAATGATAGGAAACGAACTTAAACATAAAAGCCTGTAGAGAATCAACCAATTCTCAACAGGCCTTATTTCATGCTCTACTAAAATGAATTGATACCCATTCATTTGTCTGAGCTTTTTCTTCTATAGCAAAACCACCTTTGGCAAATACGTCAATTAATTGATCAATATGCCATTCAACTAATCCTGAAATAAAGAAAGTGTTACTATTTTTTAATAGATCATGCTTTTCAATAATACTCATTGTTTCATTTGCCCCGATATTAATGATAATAAAATCATAATGGTCATTTATTTGATAATCTCCAGTGATAAGATCCGCCTGAACAACTTGAAGATCGTTTGTTAGGCTGTTTAATTCTGCGTTATGATGAAATTCACGTGCCACATCCTCATAATCGACTGCCACAACTTTGTCAGCCCCTTTTAGAGAGGCTGCAATCGCAAGCATTCCAGACCCTGTACCTAGGTCAAGAACACTTTTCCCAGTAAGATCTTTATCCAGTATCATTCGTAAGCAGCCTTGAGTTGTTTCGTGTAGCCCAGTTCCAAACGCTGCCAAAGGATCAAATTTTAGAACTTGTTTATCTTCATACAATTCTTTGGAGTTTGGATATTGAATAACCCAACCATTCCCTAAATCAATATCCTCAAATTCATAGGTTTGCTCCCAATTTGTTTCATCATAGGTTTTATAATGGATGGCTTCTCTTGAAATAGATAGCGTTGATTCAATTAGTGGATAATAAGATTCTGGTAGGCTTTCTACCTCCAGATCACTTGCATAGATTTTTAAGTCTATATACTGATCTTCTTTTTCCTCATATCCATATCCGTTTTGGACCTTAATGATTTCAATTGGTGATTCATAATATAAATTGTAGATGCCTGCTGCATTAAGCAAGTCCGTAACTTCCTCAACATTTTTATAAGGTATATTTATTGAAAATTCATGTAACATGATTGATTCCTCTCTTTATATGTAATACGCTCAAAACGTCCATTCACAGTTTAATATAGATCGTATTAAGATAGCAAATTGTTTGAACAAAAGCGCAAGCGCCTCGTTCAGCCCCGACAAGCATAAGACGCAAATGAATAAAAGACGTTCTTTGTCTTTAATTCATTTGTGGCTTATGACCTCGAGGGGCTAGGCATCTGACTTTTTTAGCAAAAAGTCTGACTGCTGGAGCTGGATGTCGAAGCATTATCCATAATTAATAAAATTATCATTTCTTGAACACCCAAAAAAGAACCTAGCATTGTACTAGGTCCTACATTAACTATTCTTCACTCTTCACATAGTCACGCCATTTATGCTGTGGCTGCCAATTTAATAGCTTCTTAGCTTTTTCATTAGAAAATAGTGTCTCATAGCCTTCTAATGGTTTACGAATTTCAACACCCGGATAAATGGTATCCATAAGCTTTTGACTTTCAATGTTCATGCTTGTTTCATCCGCAGCGATATTTAACGCAACTGAGCCTAAGCCATCTGCTTCTACAGCCAAGCGATAGGCAACTGCTGCATCTCTTGCATCAATATAGCTCCACATAATCACTTTTCTTTGTTCTGGATCATTGATAAAACTAGGGAAGTTTTCGTACATATGTGGAGCAATGATGTTCCCTAATCTCATTGATACAACCTGTATACCAGTCCGCCTGTGAATCATATCGGCTGTTTGTTCATTCACAATTTTTGATAACCCATAACTATCTTCAGGTAATTGTGGATGATTTTCATCAAGTGGCGCATATTTCGGTAGCAGCTCTTTTAATGGGAAAACTAATCCATATGAAGATTCACTAGATGAAATCACTGCTTTTTTTATTCCTAGAGTTCCAGCAGCTTCTAATATATTATAGGTCGACATCACATTGTTTTGGAATGTCACTTCATTTGGATGAGAATAGGCAACTGGAATTGCTGCTAAATGAACAACAGCATCCGCACCGGCCAACACTCCATAAACTTCACCTAAGTTTTGCAAATCTGTTATCACTGTTTTACAAATTGGATTCTCGGGGTGTTTAATATCTGCATTTACAACTTCATATCCATGATCAAGAAATTCTTTTAAAACAGAATATCCAAGAAGGCCGCTCCCTCCTGTTACAACAACTTTCTTCATAAAGTCACACACCTTATTTTAAAATGTCTTCAATTTTCGCAATCACATCAGCTGTTAATGTAACATCAGATCCTTTTGCATTTTCAATAATTTGCTCTGGCTTAGTTGCACCAACTAGTGTACTCGCAATATTAGGTAAACGTAAAATCCATGCAATCGCTAATTGAGATAAACTAATATCTAGCTCTTTAGCTATATTTCCTAGTTGTTCAACCTTAGTAAGAGTTTCATCATTTAAAAATTGATCCATAAACATGTTCGAATTAGGATCTGTTGCACGACTTCCTTTTGGAGCTCGGTTATTTAAACTATATTTACCTGTTAAAACACCTTGTGCTAATGGAGAAAATACGATTTGACCAATTCCGTACTGCTCACTAACCGGGATCACTTCTTTTTCTATGTAACGGTGAAACATGTTATAATTCGGTTGATTTACCACAATGCGATCTAATAAATATTTCTCTGCTGTTCCAACCGCTTCTTGAATTTGTTGAGCTGTCCATTCGCTTACACCTGCATATAAAATTTTTCCTTGGCGAACTAAATCATCAATGGTTCTTAATGTTTCATCAACAGGTGTTTCTGGATCATAACGGTGACAATAATAAATGTCCACATAATCAGTATTTAATCGTTTCAAGCTAGCATGAAGCTGTTCAAATACATGCTTTCTAGAAAGTCCACGGTCATTAGGTCCTTCCCCCATTGGCCAAAACACTTTGGTTGCTAGCACATATGAATCACGACTGTACCCACCAAGTGCTTCTCCGACAACTTTTTCAGATTCACCTGTTGCATATACATTTGCTGTATCGAATGAATTAATCCCTAGATCGTATGCTGTTTCAATGGTTTTAACAGCTTTATCTTTTTCAGTTGAAGCACCATATGTAAGCCAGCTTCCTAAGCTTACTTCACTCACCTTTAATCCTGATCTGCCTAAGCGTCTATATTTCATTTCAACATCTCCTTTAACAAAATGAATGAACATGTATTTGTGGTATCGTTTACATTTGTAAATTATATATAGTTGCGAAATGGTATACAAGTACTGAAATATTCTTGATATAATTAAAAACAAGTAATCTACTATACTTTTTATAGTAGCTATAAGGGGGATACTATGGAGAAAGTAAACGAGTTACATATTGAATGTTCCATTGAAAAAGCACTAAATATTATAGGTGGAAAATGGTCATTTCTTGTTATTAAACAACTCTTTGATGGAACAAGAAGATTCGGTGAACTACAGCGCGCAATCCCGAATATAAGTCCAAAAGCACTAACAGATACACTACGTCATTTAGAAACCCATGAAGTACTAACTCGTGAAACCTTTGCAACTGTACCTGTGACAGTTCAATATACTTTAACAGAAAAAGGTCATGCTCTAAATAGTATGTTAAAAGAAATGAAAAAATGGGGAGCACAGTGGGGATAACTGAGCTTTCATAACAATAAGGATTATTAAGCAAAGTGAACTTCAATTTGAGTTCACTTTTTTCTTTTTTTAAGTGAGATTTATCACATCAATTATATTTGGAATCCCTTAACCTTACCTTAAGAAGAGCAAAACGTAAGGGGGATTATGATGAGCAAAAAAATAAAGCACGAAGATCATGAACTTAAAGGTACTTTAATTAGTGTTTTTGCCATTGGTATTTTCATTATAGTCATGTGGTTTGGTGTTTATTTCTTTTATTTATCACGATAGTTAGGGGGGTTTTCAATGCATTTTCATAAATTTGAAAAAATCTGGTTAGGATTCGGTATTATTTCTTTAGTTGTTTTTCTAAGTATTATTGGTGTAACAGCGTTTGCTTTCAATCATCATCCTTCAGGGGGCATGGATACAATTGATCCTGATAAAGTAGAGCAAACAGCTCCTTTTGACAACCCTGGTGTTCATCAAATTGATGACAACACATATGAAGTTATTATCGTTGCCAAAGCATTTGGGTACGATCCAGTGGAAATAAAAGTACCAGTTGGAAAAAAAGTAGTTTTTAAGGTAGCTAGTACTGATGTTACTCATAGCTTCTCGATTGCAAAAACAAATGTAAACATGATGGTTGTGCCTGGTCAAATTAATACAAAGGAATATACGTTTGATAAGGCTGGACAGTATTTAGTGATTTGTAACGAGTACTGTGGCACAGGACATCATTTTATGAAAACAACAATTGAGGTGGTTGAGTAATGAAACAGATCAGTTTAGGCGATAGAAAGCTCGCTATTACAAATATTGTTGTCGCTTATATTGCTTTTTTAATAGGAACATTTTGTGGTTTAATGCAGGTGTTTATTAGAAATGATGCACTTACACTTCCACCATGGCTTGACTATTATCAAATATTAACAGCACATGGCGTTTTATTAGCACTTATTTTTACAACCTATTTTATCTTTGCTTTTCTTATTTCTGGAATGAGCTATTCCCTTGGTGCTTTTGGACCAAAAGTCCGTTCATTTTCATGGCTTGGTTTTATTGTAACAACAGCAGGAACCATTCTTGCGACAGTGGAGATCATCGCTGGCAAAGCTTCTGTTCTTTACACATTTTACGCACCACTTCAAGCAAGTGGATGGTATTATGTAGGTTTGGCCCTATTCGTAGTAGGAACCTGGATATACAGCTTTGCCCTTATTGGTCATTATGTAAAATGGAAAAAAGAACATAAAAAGCAACTAAGCCCTTTGTTTGCCTATATGACGATATCTACTCTTATTCTTTGGATCATTGCTTGCCTAGGTGTAGTAGCAACTGTATTATTTCAATTTATTCCTTGGGCGTTCGGTTGGGTTGATACTATTAATGTTGAATTAAGCCGATCACTTTTCTGGTATTTCGGGCACCCGCTCGTATACTTCTGGTTGTTACCTGCTTATATGGCATGGTATGTAGTTGTTCCAAAAATTATTGGCGGAAAGGTTTTTAGTGATTCACTTGCTCGTTTGTCATTCGTGTTATTTATTTTATTTTCTATACCTGTTGGCTTTCACCATCAGCTTACAGAACCAGGTATCTCAAGCTTTTGGAAGTTTTTACAGACAGTTTTAACATTTATGGTCATTATCCCATCATTAATGACCGCCTTCTCTATGTTTGGAACATTCGAAAGAACAGGAAGATTAAAAGGAGCTTCAGGATTATTTGGTTGGTTATTTAAACTTCCTTGGAAAGATATTCGATTTACATCTTTATTCATTGCTATGTTCTTCTTTATCCCGGGTGGTGCTGGTGGAATAATCAATGCAAGTTTCCAGCTGAACGAGGTTGTTCATAATACACTATGGGTTGTCGGACATTTTCACATTACCGTTGGAACACCTGTTGCTATGACATTTATGGGGCTAACTTTTTGGTTAATACCTTACTTAACAGGTAGAAAACTAACAAAGGCAATTCAAAAACTAGCTTTCATTCAGATTATTACTTGGTCAATCGGTATGCTGCTCATGAGTACCTCACAGCATATTTTAGGTTTACTAGGGGCACCGAGACGTACAGCTTTCGCAGGCTATATGGATGATCCGTCTGCTTTAGAGTGGTTCAATGGACTATTATCTAACCATGTAACAATGGCCATTGGTGGGACGATCCTCTTTTTATCTGCTATGATCTTAATCTATATTGTGTTTCAAACATTGTTCTTTGCGCCTAAAGCAACCGAGAATGAACGTGTTGAATTTCCTATGGCAGAGAGCGACCTTGAACAAACTCCTAAATATTTGGAGAATTGGTGGATCTGGATCGGTATTGCCTTCGCTTTAATTGCATTTGCTTATACCATTCCTTTAGCTGAGATGATCCACCATGCACCACCTGGCTCCTCAGGATTTAAAACGTGGTAGGAGGTTGATACTATGTTTACAGTTACCTTTTCAATGCTTATTGTAACAACGATCTTAACGGCTCTTTTAGTAGATTTTACAACAAAAGAAGAAAATGAATAATGAAAAGGACTCTCCTAAATGATTTATGGAGAGTCCTTTTAGTATTGTAAGAATAAAAGTGATAGATTAAGACTGTTATTACTAGATCAAAAGGGTAATGAGTGTGTGATTTTCTCTACAATATTTGACTTGAATAAGATTATAATAACGATAGTGAAATGGAGCGGAAGACACTCGACTCCTGCGGGAGGCAGAGGAAAGGCTGAGACCCCGCAGGCAAAGCCGAGGAGGCTCAGCTTCCTCCCCGCGGAAAGCGAGTGTCTGGAGCGCAATGAAACGCCCCCTTTGATCGTATTACTTCATAAAAAAGCAACAAAACAAAAAACAAAAGCAACAATAGCTTTTGTTTTTTATAAGCGACATATTTGTAAAGGGCAATTCTCACAGTGACAAATGTTCTTAAGACCATTTAAATCCATAACCGTGATATATCCTTTATCATAATCTATTAATCTATCTTTTTTCAGTTGACTTAGCATACGTGTCACTGTTTCTCTAGGTGTTCCTATTAAACATGACATTTCATCATGGGTGAATTTTTTTGTAATTTCCCATTTATCACCCTGCTGTTTGCCATATGTGTTTGTCATTCGAATGATTACTGAAGCCATAGCCCCGTTTTTACCAAAAAACATTAAATCACGTAGCTTTGTTTGTGTTAGCTGTTGAGAATGACTAACCCATTTTGTAAATTCAATTGAAAAATCACGGTGTTCCCAAAGAAGCCGTTCAACATCATGCAGATTAATCATACCTACAACAGAATCTTCTAATGCTTTTGCGTTCTCTCTTGCTTTATTTTTAGCATTTGGAGGATAATCACCAAAAAGATCATCCTCTTCAAAATAATTTAATGTCAGAATTTTTCCATCTTCTGTTGCTTTATATAAATTAATTGTTCCCTCTACTACATAATAGAGAGCATTCACAGGATCTCCCTCAAAAAAGATGTGGTCTCCACTTTTAAACGTCATCATCTTCATGTTCTTTTTTACTAAATTTAAACTGTTACTGGAAAAGAAAGTTGTATTTTTGATATCTTCATTTCTCTTTTTTACACATGTTGTCATCATCATCGCCCCTGTATCGTTTCTTATACCCTTATTTTAAAGCAATGATGAAGAGAAAGTTATCAGGGAATTCCCTTATTTTCATTCCGGGATTCCCCCAATATGCAAAAAGAAGGAGCATTTAATTTTATGCTCCTTCTTTTATTTAAAAGGTACCTTTACCTTTATTCTTGTTCCCTCATTTATTTGGGATTGAACTTGGAAATCTGCTTCAATGGACCGGGCTCTTTCCTCCATACTAAATAATCCAACACCATTCCTTTTTGCTTGTTGATCAAATCCTACTCCATGATCATCAATGACAACCTCTAACTCATTTTCGCCTTCTATTATTGACAGGGAAATCTCATTTGTTTTAGCGTATTTTCTTGCATTTGTCATTGCCTCCTGTACAATGCGATAGATGCTAGTTTCAACCTCAGAATCAAGTCGTCTTTCAAGCTTATATGTAAAGTTTGTTTTTAGACCGTAATGCTCATTAAACTTATTTATAAAAGATCGAATAGCCGGAATAAGTCCAAGGTCATCTAAAATTGACGGTCGTAATTGCCATGATATTTGACGTATTTCATCAATGATGTTGGATATTTCGGTTTCCATTTGTTCAATGAATTGTTGATTCGAGTCGGTTCTTAATCGGTTAATCATGATAAGAAGACTATATAGGTTCTGACCAATACCATCATGAAGCTCCCGGGAGATTTTTTTCCGCTCCTCTTCTTGTATGCCGATCAGCTTACTCATCATTCTCTGTAATTCTTTTTCTGCACGCTTTCTACCGGTAATTTCATTACGGATCGCCAAGTATTGATAAGGCTTACCTTTTCCATTTAAAAAAGGAACAATTGTTGTATCAACCCAGTAATACGTGCCATCCTTTGCCCGATTCTTAATTTCTCCCTTCCATACCTTTCCGGTTCCGATTGTCTTCCAAAGGTTGCGAAAAAAGTCAGGAGAGTGGTAACCAGAATTAATGATTTTGTGACTTTTCCCAATCAATTCTTCAGTACTATATTTTGAAATTTTACAAAATGTTTCATTCACATAAGTAATAATCCCTTTTTGATCAGTTATCGCTACAATAGATGACTCGTCAAGAGCAAATTTAAAGTCCATCAATTCCGAAAGAGATGCTTTTAGTTCAGCTTTCATTTTTTTGAAGGATGATTCTTGCTCCTTTGCGGTTTCAACATGTAAAACAAAATATACTTGATCTAATAGTGAAAGCTTATTACCATTAACCTGAAATTTTGTGATAGATTGATCTTTTAAAATCCCTAACATTTCAAACGCAGAACAATCGTTTTCATGCAACCATTGAACATCGAAATATGGAAATAACATGTTTATTTTTTTACCTTTTACATCCTCTTGCTTATGGCCAAATAGTTTTTCTGATGAGAGGTTAAAAGATTCTATTGTACCTTGTTCATTAATGATGATGTATACTTGAGAATCATTTTGAATCATTTATGTGAAATTCCTTTCCAAATGGCCATTAAATACCATAACCTAACAATCCCTTTTTTAAAGCATATTCTACAAGCTCAGGTCTTGTTTTTAACTTTAATTTTTCCATAATCCTCGCCTTATGATTTTCAACCGTTTTAACACTGATGATGAGCTTTTCTGCAATTTCTTTATTCGAAAACCCTTTGGCAATTAATGTTAGAACCTCTTTTTCTCGTTCTGATAAGAGGGAATACGTATCAACGTTTGCGCCACTTTGTAATTTATCTAGATAATCCTCCATTAATTTCTTTGTTGCCGTTGGATACAAATAAGCTGATCCTTCAGCAACAACTGAGATGGCATGAATTAATTCGTTATGAAGTGCACTTTTTAATATGCAGCCAGATGCACCTGCCTGGATAACACGGAATAAATATTCTTCATCATCATGCATAGTTAAAATAAGAATTTGAACTTCAGGCCACCTTTTCTTAATTTCAACGGTTGCAGATAATCCATCTTTTCCATGTGGCATACTTAAATCCATTAATACAACTGTTGGTTTAAGCTGTTCCACCATTCTGATAGCCTCGTCACCCTCAGATGCTTCCCCTACAACCTCCATGTTTTCGATATCATTTATTAACAATTTTAACCCTGAGCGAACCACAGCATGGTCATCAACTAATAAAATGGATGTTGTCAAAAAATATCACCTCTCATTCTGAATGGATATGGTTAGTTGACAATGATGTTCATCAATTCTTACTAAACAGATTGTTCCTTTAACTAACTCCATCTTTTCATTGTATTCTTGAATATGATGTAAAAACTGCTCATGTTTATTCTTTGATTGTAGTTCAATTTTATAGTCTATTTTAATTTGAACGAGCTCTTCCCAAAAGAAAGTGACTTCTAGGTGGCTAACGGTAAAAAGGTCTGCTAGTTCCTTTAGCATATCTTTCAGTAGTCGATAAAAAAACACTTCGACTATTTGCGGCAGTCGTTTCTTTTCTCCATAACTATGAATTTGAACTGTTACTCCATTCTTTTTGCTATAGTTTAATAAAAAAGCTTCTATTGCCCCGTTTATTCCTTTATGACAAAAAGGTAGCACATCTTGAGAGATAAACCTTAAATCCTCGATCGTACACTTCGTTAATTTTATCATTTCTTCATTTCGAGTTCTATCTTGTCGGTCATCAATATATTGCTGTACATATTGTAAATGGTTAAATAATGCATACATCTTTTGCGCAATATCTTCATGTAAAAGAGAGGAAATTTCCTCTAGCTCCTTTTCATAATGCCGAAGCATATGTGTATCAAGTAAATCGTGATTTTCACTGTTCATACTTTCACCTTTATCCGTAAGCATCTAAGAGTATGTAGGCTACTCTTATCTCTTATTTTAATGAATGCCACGTTATGAAACTGTGATATTCATCACGAGTAGATAACTTGGCTTATTATTAATCAAAAAAAGAGCCACTTTGGGCTCTTTTTATCGTTTATTCTTCTGAAAGATAGTTTTTCACACCATACTCTTTTTGCTTATCTTCTAACCAAGTTGGATATTCAGTTGACAGCTTTTCATCAAATAAGATATCTTTAATTTCTTCTTTACTGCTATCAAAGTTTGCTTCAGCCGCTTCTTGAATTTCGGTTACTTTAATAATATGATAGCCGTATTCCGTTTTTACAGGCTCACTTATTTGATCGACCTTCATAGAAAATGCCGCTTCTTCGAATTCTGCTACCATGCTTCCTTCTCCAAAGAATCCTAAGTCTCCACCAGCTTCAGCTGTTGATGGATCTGTTGAATATTCTTTGGCTATCTCTGTAAAGTCTTCACCAGCATCGATCTTTTCTTTCACTTCTTTCGCAGTTTCTTCATCCTCAACTAAAATATGACTTGCCTTTACCTGTTTAGTTTGAGCAAAAGTATCTTTGTTTTCATCAAAGTATGTTCGCATTTCTTCCTCAGTAATTTCAATCTTTGATTCTAGTAATTTTTCAATTTGAAGGTTAACTTTTACGTCTTCTTCTACGTCTTCCATCGTTAAGCCGCTAGAAGCTAATGTTTGTTTAAACGTTTCTTCTCCACCATATGTGCTGATTAACTCATCAAGCTCTGCATCTACTTCTTCATCAGTTATAGTGATATTTTCTTTTGCAGTTTCTTGCT
This sequence comes from Metabacillus sp. YM-086, assembly GCF_048059995.1. NCBI lineage: Bacteria > Bacillati > Bacillota > Bacilli > Caryophanales > Bacillaceae > Metabacillus > Metabacillus sp. YM-086. The sequence continues at coordinate 38,349 of NZ_JBLUOI010000039.1, forward strand.
CAATGATGCTTTTTGTGATTAATGTGTCTACTGCCGTTGTCCCATTTTGCTTAACAAAATACGTATATAGGTCGTCCTTTGTTACTGATTCATTTCCTATCTTTGCGACAACTTCACTTCTTGTAGAAAGAAAAATAAAAATGGCAATTGCTGCAACGACGAGGACTGCAAGGATGCCTATTGTTTTTTTGCTTGTTAATAACCTCTGAACCATTGTAAAACTCCCTATTATGTTTATAGTCTTTCGATTGTTAATACTGACTAGCTTTTACTATAAAGAGAAAGTGTGGGATAAATATGTACGAATTGTGGGAAATTATGAAAATGATTTTCATTTCAGTGGTTCATTCTGTATCCTTAAAGAATGGTCGGATGGTTTCTACTGAGAATCTATTCTTGGAATAGTATAAAACGCTTACTAAGTCCAAGAAAAAAAGACCCCAATTTGGAGTCTTTTATAGAGCTGCTGTTGCAGCGTCATTATTATTTTTGAACGTTAGCAGCTTGTGGTCCACGAGCTCCTTGCTCTACTTCAAAAGTAACTGTTTGGCCTTCTTCTAAAGTTTTGAAGCCATCACCTTGGATTGCAGAGAAGTGTACGAATACATCGTCTTGTCCTTCTACTTCGATGAAACCGAAACCTTTTTCTGAATTAAACCATTTTACTTTACCTTGTAGCATTGTTTTTCCTCCTGTGTGGTATCTAAAAAGTCCACATTGTATTACTATTCTTGCTAGACAACGATTCTTCAAGAGGAAAAAACTTTTTAAAGCAACTTCCATCTCTCAGTCTTATCCGAACAAAAATAATTAAGTCAATCTTAACACTTATTTTTGTGTAAATCAAGAAACTAAACAAGCTTTTATCCAAAAATGTTCGATAAAAACCTACATATTTCTTACCACTAATGCCCATTATAGTGAATAAAGATTCTGATTTACATGAGGTGGTAAAATGAATACCCCTACCTACCAGGATATTTTAAAAATAAATGAAAACCTAAATAACACAAGCTTTTCCCATTGGTATCACGATGATTTGTTTACTGCAACATGGTGGTTTCTATTATTATCAACAATTGGACCTTTTATAGTATGGAATAAATTAAGAGATCGGAGTAGATCACTCGAGCTTATTATATTCGGACTTATTAGTTCTTTGCTTGCTTCATTTTTAGATGAAGTAGGAGTTTATCTTGGATTGTGGGGATATCCTGACAAGCTTATTCCAATTATTCCACCACTTTTACCGGCTGATCTTGCCGTTATCCCTGTTTTTTCAATGCTAATCTATCAATATTCACCAACACTTACTTCTTATATGTGGAAGTATATTATTTTTGCTGGTGTACTCGCATTTATTATTGAACCTGCTTTTGTAAAGTTTGAGATGTATGCCAATCACAAGTGGTGGACACATACCTGCTCATTTATTGGATTAATCCTATATGGAATGATTATTCATTATTTCATTCGTGTTATTTTAATACATTTTCAAAAAACTGATCATTCATTTTAAAATGTTACATCTTCATTTCAAAAATGGCCTGTTTATGCTTGATAAAAGGTTACCTGGTTCTTCCCCTTATCTTTAGATTGATAAAGGGCTTGATCTACTAAATCAATAACCTCATCAGGTTCTATGCCACATTCAGGCCAAATAGCTCCACCAATACTACATCTAATAACAACCTCAACTCCATCTCCTAACAAGATCGGTGAATTGATGGAACTAATTATGCTTTCTCCTAATTTGATACCTTCATCAATTCTGGAATTTGTTTCACAACGAATAATTAGAATGAATTCATCTCCACCGAGTCGAGCAGCAAAATCCCCTTCCTTAACAAACGTCTTCAGTCTTTCCGCAACTTTCACTAATAAATCGTCACCCGCCTGATGGCCGTAAGTATCATTTATATCTTTAAAGCCATCCAAATCCATAAATAAAAAGAGATAATTTTCATCATTAGCTTCGTTTTCTAACTTTTTATCAATATAAGAGTATAATGCTACTCTGTTTGGTAGCCCTGTAAGGCTGTCTTTTAGAGCAAGTTTTTTCATTCTGCCAAGCTCAGATTTTGTTTCCATAATGGTTTCAACCATTTCTCTTAAGGATAAGGAAAGATCATTCAAGTCCTTAATTCGTGTGAAATAAGGCATTTCTGTACGTTCTCCCCTTTTTAATTGATTGGCTGCAATAGCAATTTCCTTAAGTGGATTCGCAACTCTACCCGCAATAAACCAACCAATCACTGCAAACAAAATCGCAGCTATCATTCCTACTGTTAATGTATAGCTTTTTAGCTTTTCAACCGAGGCAAAGGCATAGTCAACAGGCTCTCGTACAATAATCTTCCAGTTTAGACCAGGATAATTTAAATATCCATCACTGTATGAATAACTTGTTACATAGTCCTTTCCATCAGGCCATTTCCTAATATTCCAGTTCTCATCAGATACCGAATCGTCATTTGTAATCGATGTCGGCAAAGCTGTACCAATCATATCACCTGGACCTAACAGAATACGATTATCGTCTGAACGAATGATAAAAACTTCAACTCGTTTTGCACTTTTTAAGTGTGCTTTATACGGCTCAATAATCGATCTATGTATTTCTTTTGACCAATCCCAGCTAAGGTGAGAGGCTAGTACCCCCGAAAACTCTCCCTTCTGATTTCGGATTGGAAAGCTAATATCAACAAACTCCACAGGTTCTCCATTGGGACTAGGTATTAATTTTGCAAGCAATACCGCTTCATGGACATCACCAACAAATGGCTTTTTAATTGCCTCAAGATAAACAGGTCGCTCTTTAATGCTATTTCCAACTAACATATTATTTGTTGCTACAATTACTTCCCCTTCTTTATCGGTTATTCCGACCCAGGAAAAAGAAGAGATGTTCTTTTGTAACTCGTTTAAAAGGACTCTCTTTTCATCAAGATTCCCCTCATCTTTTATCGTGTTTAGTTCACTAAGCAGTTTTAATTCGTTATATCGGGACCACATAAAAAAGTCTAATTTATCAGCCATCTGATAGGAAACATTTGATAATGAGTTTCCAATTTCTTCTTCCATTTCCTCACTTGATTTAGATCCTACAGAAATAGTTAAAACAGCTGTTAACAATATAATAAAGATTAAAAATGTTAATGAAAAAAATGTCCGCAAACTAACATGTGACATAGGAGATTCTCCTTATTTCAACCATAAATTTAACCACAAGACTCATCTATCTTATAGCCTATTTGTTATATCGGTAAACTTTAAAAAAATCTAAACTATTTCAGAAAAAATATCTATTTAAAAAGGCAGTTGACACGATGTCAACTGCCTTCCTCTTACTATTAAGCTCTTTTAAATGGCCACCAATTTGCTGGTCCAAATGTTTTTACCATAACTGGAATAAATAGTGGTAATACAATGAGCGCATATAACAGTAATCCTGTTAGAATAATCGATGCTATTTGAATAAGAGATAACATGCCTGATGGAATCATTGCTGCAAATGTCCCACCTAAAATGACAACAGCTGAAATAATAACTGTTCCCATTTTCTTCATCGCAAGCAGCATCGCTTCACCAACTGAAAGATCTTTATATTCATTAAAGCGATCCATTAAGAAAATGCTATAATCTACGCCTAAAGCTACTAATATGACAAATCCGAAGAACGGCACTGCCCAGCTAATTCCCGAATAACCCAAGATGTTAACAAAGATCACTTCATTAATTCCCATAGCTGTATAATAAGTTAGTATTAATGATCCAATTATATAGATTGGCATAATAATTGAGCGGAACAAGAAAACAAGAATAATAGAAATACCAACAAGCATTAAAACAACTGTACGTGAATAATCGTTGTTAGACATTGTACTTAAGTCAGCATTCGTACTTGTAATTCCACCAATAGCCACCTTTGCATTTTCAAGCTTCGTATCTTTCGTAGCTCTTTCAATTGCAGCATTTAACTCATCCACTTGATTAATTGCTTCGTTTGAATAAGGATTTGCTTTGAAGATAACATCAAGCGTCATGACTTTACGATCGTCAGACAAATAGGTGTCTAATGCCTGTTCGAAGTCCTCACTCTCTAACACTTCTTCTGGTAAATAAAACCCTGATTCAGATGATTGAGACAAGTCAGCTAAATAATCCTGAGCAGAGCCAAGACCATCAGACACTTTGTTCAAACCGTCAACACTTTGTGATAATCCATCTGTTAATTGACTCATTTGACCGTCTAAATCACCAAATCCATCAAGTAGTTGCTGCTGTCCTTTCGTTACCTCTGAAAGACCATTTGAAAATTGCGGAATACCGTTAACGGCTTGACCTTGGTAATCAGCAAGCTGATTTAAGCCAGCTTGTTGCTGATCAATTCCTTGAATTAGTTGTTGGAGTCCGTTTACAATTTGCTGCTGTCCTTCAATTAATTTTGGGAATTGACTATTTGCTGTGTTCATTCCGCCTTGTATTGCTGCAAGTCCAGCATTTAGCTTCTCCATACCACCTGCTAATTCTGGTAATTGTGTTTGTGCAACATTTTGAACGGTTCCCTTTATTGCAGCATAATTTGAATCTTCTGCTAGCCCCACATATGCCTCATTATTTTCTAAAGCCTCAAAATTTGAATTCAACGAATTTAGTGCACCTGATAAATCAGAGATACCTGTTCCGACTTTGACATATTCACTATTTAGTTTACCGATATTTGTTTCAGCTTCTTGGTATCCCTTCAATAATTGTTCGCTTCCTGCAAGAATTTCTTCTGCCCCTGCTTTTGCCTCAGCTAATCCGGCTTTTAAATCCCCAGAACCAGTTGAAGTTTGACGGATTCCATCTTCAATTTGAGCCAGGCTTGATTGAAGCTCTGTTACACCTGAATTAAGTTTTGTCGTTCCAGTAATTAAATCACCGATACCATCAGTCGCTTCTTTTAACTTTGGTGCAGAACCAGCCATTTCACTCTCTGCTTCCGCTAAACCATCACTGATTTTTTCGATTCCTTCATTGCCTTCTCCAAGGCCTTCTTCAAGACTTTCTGCTTGTTTTGATACATAAAAATCTTCAATTTTTTCTCCAGTCGGTCTTGTTACAGATCGCACAGTGTCAACTAAATCAACCTTTTCTAATTCCTTTGTAATTTTCTCAGCGAGCGCGATGTATTCAGTTGAACCCATTTCTTCATCATTCTTCAGAACTACTTGAGTCGGCATTGAATCCCCAGGTCCGAAGCTATCTGAAATAGCATTAAAAGCTTTTATCGAATTATAATCTCCACCTATTTCCTCTAGTGAATTAAATGATAATTCTCCATCGTAGAAGGTTAAAAACGGCACAGATACACACGCAACAACAAGAAGGGCAATAAGAGGTCTTGCAAGAGAAAAACGTCCAACGACTCCCCAAATTTTACTATCTTTGTGCTCTAATGTACCTTTTGATGGCCAGAAGATTTTGTTCCCTAGTACAGCCATGAAAAATGGAACAACAGTAAATAAAGCTATTAAAAGAATGGCAACTCCTACTGCAACAGCTGATGCTGATTGATACAATTTAAATTGTGAAAAGCCAATTGCAGCAAACCCAATCATAACAGCTAAGCCACTAAAGAAAACAGTTCTTCCCGCGTTACGATATGTCTCAACTATTGCCTCTGTAACACTCTCCCTATGTGATAACTCTTCTTTAAAACGACTTAATAAAAGAATACAATAATCTGTCCCAATCCCAAATAACACAGCCACTAAGAAAATTTGTGTGAAGTTGGATATTGGAAAATTCACAACATCAACCAGCACAGAAACGATTGATTGTGATGCTAAATAGGTAAGACCTACTGTTATTAAAGGGATAATTGGTGCAATAATTGATCGGAAAACTAACAGTAAGACAGCTAAAATAAAGACAACTGTAATTCCCTCAGTTTTCTTTAAGCCTTCCTGTGAGCTTGTCATTACATCCTGATCAATCATCCAGCCACTTGTATAATAATGTTCAACATTTACATCTTCAATTGTTTCATAGAGTAATGCAGATATCTCTTTTGCTTCACGATCATTTCTGTTAATCGTCACATTAGCAAGAATCGTTTTTCCATCTTCCGAAACTAACTGCTCTTCTAATGCTTCCTCATTAAAATGAGTTAAAATATCCGTAACATCTAATTCTTCATTTTCTTCTAACAAGTGAATCGCTTTTTCAGCTTCCTTTATTTCTTCATTCGTTAATTTATTATCATTATGAAAAACGAGTGCTGCTGAAATTTCATCTCCTACACTTTCTTTCTCCTGGACTTCATTCATGATTTCGTCGGCTAACGATGATGAATAACCATCTGGCACACTAACCTGGCCCTTTTCCTTTACTAGGTCCGCCATGTTAGGAGCAACTAAAAATAGTCCTACAACGATTGCTACCCATCCAATGATAACAAGCCATTTGCCTTTTATAATTGCGTTCACAACTACTCCTCCATTTTACAGTCTTTTAAATTATCCAACAGAGTGTTTAATTTCTCATATGTTTCAATAAATGAGACTATTTCATCTTCATCAAAGCTGGTAATGATCGACTCAACTAGCCTATGAATTTTCTCTTCTGTTTTTTCAAACAATTCTGTTCCCTTTTCCGTTAAGGTTAAATAAATAACCCTACGGTCATTTTCATCCCTTGTTCGTTTAATTAACTCCTTTTCTGTTAGTCGATTAATGATTGCTGTAATGGCACTTTTTTTCACATCAAAGATCTCAGATAGCTCAGTAGAGGTACACGTACCAACTTTATGTATATATCTGAGCGTATAGTGCTGATCGTTCGTTATAAAGTCCCCTATACTATCCTTAACAAGGCTTTCCCCCTTTTTGGTAACAGAAAAGCTTACTGCAAGATACCGATTAATTAATTCTTCTATTTGTTTTTCCTTCATAAAAGGAGCCACCCTTTCAAAGTAATTAAACTATTTAACTATTAACGTGTTTAACTATAATTTTTTTATCTTCTTCTGTCAATAAATAATGCTTATTCTTTCTAAAAAAAATCATTCATAACATCTAACAAGTTATATTTAGCATATAGTTACCAATAAAGGGAAACATAGGAGTAAAATAAAAGGAGAGGTATAGATGAGATCTTTCATAGGACGTAGACGATTCATTTATAAAGAATACCAACACATTTCGTTGCTTTTCTTTATTATTTTTGGTTTACTTTGTGTTGGTTATTTCGTAGATTATCTTGTTTTTCAGGATTGGTCATTTTTATATGTCACCTCTCTTGCTCCGCTTTTTCTCGGAATTGTTTACAAGCTTAAAAGTAAAGGTGAAGGTGAAAGGAAAATTGTTTTAACACCAAAAAGGTAGTCCAATACAAAAAGAAGGAGCAACTATTGCCCCTTCCTCTGTTTCTCACTCTTTAATGTTACGATTGCAGACTTTAGATACATCTTATATTTCTCTGCTTCCTCTGTTTGTTCATTATGTAATACTTTGATGATTCTTTCAAAATTATCAATCAAATGATCTTCCTTCATTCCACGTGAAGTTAAAATATTATTTAGCCAAAGTGCATAGTCAATAAACAACTTTTCCTCATTAAGAGAAAAGGCCGTATCTAAATGCTTAAAATGATGATAATTATCTTCAACACATTTTTTTCTACCTAGTTCTCCATATTTTTCTTCTAAAATTGGATAGGCTTCATATATTCCTTCAACAATCTCATCAATCATAGAGGCAATGACTTCCTGCTTCATTCTGCCACCACTTCATATCTTTGAACAATTGGTTTAATAGATGCAAGTTCTTGATCAGGGTAATTTTTCTCAAGTTCATGTACTTTTTTGTAAGCATCACTTGTTACCCAATTTAGATAATCTTGCTTTGTTTTCCAATTAATTTGAACGGTTAATTCATTAGGTTTTACTTCGTTTTGTAATAACTGAAACGATTCAAACCCCTCATATGTATCGACAAGTTTAGAACGTGTCTGATATATTCCTATAACCTCTTCCACCTTCTCTATTGGGACATTAAAGGTTGAATGAACAATATACATGTAAAACTCTCTCCCCGCGTAGATAGTGTATGATGCTTTCCTTCACTATTATAGATGAAGATAGGTCCACCTGGAAACTATCCTACCTTTTAATGAAAATTGTATCTCTATATCATACTCTCTCCTTTTTTTTGAAATACTATCATAGAATTTGAAACAGTGGGGGTTAGAAAGTGAAAAAAATGCCAATGACTTCGGTTACTAGTGGAATGGGAATTGAAGTAGTACCAGATGTTTTTTGTTTATCTGTTCAAATCGTAAATGTCGTATTTATTGGAGATCCTAAGAAGTCTAATGAATTTGTCTTAGTTGATGCAGGAATGCCTGGATCACACGAGCTCATTATATCTGAAGCTGAAAAGCGATTCGGGGAGGGCTGCAAACCTACTAGTATCGTTTTAACGCATGGACATTTTGACCATGTAGGAGCGTTAAAAGAATTATTAAATAAATGGGATGTTCCGGTATATGCCCATCCTTTAGAAGCACCTTATTTGTCTGGAAGAAGTGACTATCCACCACCAAACCAAGAGGCTGAAGGACTGGTTGCTAAAATGTCACCGATGTTTCCAAGACATAGTATAGATGTTAGCTCAAATCTTGAACAGCTAAATGAGGAGGGTTTTATTCCTTCTTTAGCAGACTGGAGGTTCATCCATACACCTGGACATACGCCTGGTCACATTTCTTTGTTCAGAGAATCCGATCGAGCTCTAATTGTCGGAGATGCTTTTACAACAGTTGAACAAGAATCCTTATACGACGTGATGACCCAAAAACAAGAAATGCATGGTCCACCTGCATACTTTACAACAGATTGGAAAGCTGCTGAAGAATCGGTAAAAAAACTACAGTCCGTTAATCCTTCTATCGCTATATCAGGCCATGGTCTTCCAATAGCTGATGATGAATTAACAACAAATTTAAAAAAACTTGTTGATACGTTTGCTGAAACTGAAGTACCTGAAAATAAGAAATAAATGTCTATAACGCATTAGCGTTTCCTGCTATTGCGTTTTTTTATGGCCTGATTTCACGACAAAATCTTGATAATGTATTTCTAACCTCATAATTTTCACCATACACTTAAATGATGACAAATTAAGGAGGGGACATCATGATTATCATAGGAAACAGAGAAGTGAATGGAAACGAATTAAAATCCTCCGCTTTTAAGGCAGAACAAATTGAAATGATCGACAAAATGGATCGTTATCAAGAAACCTATTCTTTTATGAATAGGCAACATTTTCAATTCACACTTCAAATACGATATGCAACCATCCAGGCTGCTCGCGACTTATTAGCTAGTAAGGCTAAATTTACGACGTTTGAACGTGCTCACTGTAATGAACGTTTTTGGCATTTAACAGAGCAAGGTGGATTTAAACTAAAGCAAGGAATTAATCCGGCTGATGCCATTAACGATATTTTCCAGAATGGTGTAGAGTATGGATTTGAATGTGCTACTGCGATGGTGATCATCTTTTATAAAGCTGTTTTAGATTCCATTAATAACGCTCAATTCAACCGTATTTATCAGGGCATTTACCTTCGCGACTGGCAATCAGATAATGATTTGCCAATTTATACGAGACGGGGAAATGATTACTTACCAGGAGATTGCTTGTATTTTGATAATCCTCAATTTAAT
>NZ_JBLUOI010000040.1:0-47632 GCF_048059995.1 Metabacillus sp. YM-086
AAATTATCGAGGAAATTGACGCAGACCTTCACCTGTTTCAAGATGGTGACTTGGTGGAAGTTGATCAATTTATGAAGCTGAAGAAGCATATTGTCTCGTTATTAAAGCATTAAATGGTCACATTTTACATGGTGTGGTAAAAGGCAGTGGTGCTTAGCTACTGCCTTTATTGTTGCAGAATATCTACAATAGCAGGGGGATTTTTAGATTTATCTTTGATAAAAGGAATTTAATTCTTCTATAACGATTTCATTTTTAGGAGGGCTCAAGGATGAGCATCAGAACAAAACTACTATTTGGATTTACAGCTGTACTTACAGCGGCCCTTATTGCATTTATTATCATTTATTTTTCCCTTCAACACGTAATGAACTCGTACGAAACACTAGCAGAACAAGAAGTAAAAAAGCTTGAGCTAGCTCATGATATTCAGTTTGATGATTTAACTCTTACAGATTCCGTTAGAGGCATCATTATTGAGCCGTCAAATCAGGCTGAGCTTGATCGATACAATGAATATGCAGTGAAAATAGAGGAACACATTAATGAGGTTATTCCACTTTTAGATAATGAAGAAACAATACAAATTTTTCATAACCTTGAACTACATAATCAGGAGCTAATTGATCTTGAAACACAAATGATGGAGCTTGCTGCAACAGATGAGGAAAAAACTCTCGAGCTATTTAATGGTAAATATGCTGAGGTGAGAGAGATCTTTAGCAGTCAATTAGAACACTTTAAAGAAATACAAACAGAGTTGATCTCCACGAAAGTACAGCAGGAGGCTGACACAATGGATCGACAAGCACTTTTTGGACTATGTGCTTTTGTTATCGCCATCATCATAGGATTCTTAATTGCTGTTATTGTCTCGAGAAATACTACAAAACCATTAACTCAAGTAGTACAAAAACTTGAAGAATTGTCTAACAATGAAGGAGATTTAACAGCACGACTTGAGGTGAAGAGTAAAGACGAGGTGGGTCAGCTAGCTCATGCATTTAATAAGATGCTGGACAATATTCAGCAGTTAATGAAGCTCGTACAAAAAACAACTGTTGAAGTAGCAGCTTCATCTGACGAACTTTCTGCTAGTGCGGAACAAAATGCCGCTGCTTCTAACCAGTTAACAAATGCAATGCAGGAAATTTCTGTTGTTGGTGAAAGACAAGTGAAGGATTCTGAAGAGGGTGTTACCAAAATGTCCAACGTTTCTTCGGGGGCATTGCAAATTGCTGATTTTTCACTGTCTGTTTATGATTCAGCAAAAGATACATCAAGTGCTGCGCAAAACGGAAACCTTGCTATCCATCAATCAAGAGAACAAATGAACTTCATTCAAAAAACAGTCAGTGAAGCAAATGAAAAAACAAAGGAATTAGGAAATTTAACGAAGCAAATTGGACAAATATCAGATGTGATTACAGGAATTTCAGATCAAACAAATTTACTAGCCTTAAATGCAGCAATTGAGGCTGCTCGTGCCGGAGAACAAGGAAAAGGCTTCGCTGTCGTTGCTGGAGAGGTTCGCAAGTTAGCAGAGGAATCGAAAAAATCTGCTAGTCAAATTACAATTATTATTCAAAAAATACAAGAGAGTACAGAAGTAGTAATAGATTATATGCTTAATGGTCAGAAGGAAGTAGATTCAGGATTGATTGCTGTTAATGAAGCAAGTGAAGCTTTTGAAAAAATATCAAAAGAAATTGAGAATGTCACACTACAAGTAGAAAGTATCTCTGCTTTGGCAGAAGAAATGTCAGCAGAAGCAAACGATAGCATGTTATCGATTGAGGGATTATCTGAACTGACCAAACAAGCTTCGGCGACGATTCAAAATGTAGCCGCGTCATCAGAGGAGCAACTTGCTTCCATTGAGGAAATTACATCTTCAGCAGAAAATCTAGCAACAATGGCTGAAACACTACAGATTACGGTGGGAAGGTTTAAAGTTTAGGTGAAATAGTTTGTCACAAAATCTAACACACTATTTGAACTGTTAGATTTTGTGACATTATAATGGAACACAAGTAAAAATGTTATTTATCGCTTTAAAGTATAGTAGTGAAATTGTGGTTTATATGGTCTGAATATTCAGAAAAAGAGAGAGGGAAAAAGCATGACACAAACAACTGAATTCAAAAAGTCTCTAAATTTATTTGGTGTTGTTTTCCTTGGACTTGCCTGGATGACACCAATGATCTTTTTTACCGTGTACGGTGTTGCGTTTGAAGCAGCGGGTGGAATGCTTGCTGCTGCTTATGTTGTAGCATTTATAGCGATTTTTTTTACAGCATATAGCTATAGCAGAATGGTAAAGGCTTATCCGATTTCGGGCTCAGCCTACACCTATACTAAGAAAGCAATCAATCCAAAGATGGGGTTTCTTGTTGGCTGGGCTCTTTTGCTTGATTATATTGTTTCACCAATTATTGCTTGTTTAACATTTGGCCTATTCTTAAATGCACAGTTTCCGAGTATACCAGTTTATGTATGGATTATCTTGTTAAATGTCATTTTGGCATTTGTGAATATTATTGGGATTAAATCAGTAGCAAGAGTAAGTGGGTTTTCTGTTATTTTTCAGATCCTCTTTATTATCTTCTTTTGTGCCTTTGTAACAAAGGATATTCTTGTTGGCGGAGACGGATCAGGTTTATTTTCCTTTCAACCGTTCTTTTCTAGTGACTTTTCCGTTTCAACGATTTTCTCAGGAGCAGCTCTTATCTGCTTTTGTTTTTTAGGATTTGATGCAGTAACCACAATGGCAGAGGAAACAGTTAATCCTCGTAAAACAATACCTAAAGCAATTTTCCTAATAGTTATTATTGCTGCAGTGTTATACATTTCTATCTCTTATTTAACACAACTAGCCTATCCTAACTTTACGTTTGAAAATGGTGATACAGCTTCTTTTGAGCTTATTCAAATGGTTGGTGGAAATCTATTAAGTGCCCTTTTTACAACCGTATTAATTGTGGCAACCTTTACTCAAGGAGTTTCATCTGTTACAAGTGTAACGAGGTTTTTATTTGCATTAGGGAGAGAGTCAATCTTGCCGAACAAAGTGTTTGGTTATTTACACCCTAAATATAAAACACCCGTGATGAACATTATCTTTGTGACAATCATTTCGTTTTTCTCCATAGCTATTGATTTAGATACAGCTGTAACATTTGTTAGCTTTGGTGCCCTTACGGCATTTACGTTCGTCAATTTATCTGTTATTTCACATTATTATGTAAAAAGTAAAATGCGGTCTGCTAAACAAACTTTTCTTTATCTCATTTTTCCTTTCGTCGGTGCTTGTTTTATTGGATGGTTATTAACTTTGTTAGAAGCACAAACACTCTTAATTGGAATTGCTTGGATTGTAATAGGATTTATTTACATTGGAATCCGAACAAGCATGTTTAAAAAGCCGATTTCTACTTTAAAGGAAGGAAAGGTAGCAATCGAAAATAGATAATTTTCAAAAAGTGTGTTAGAAAATCTGACATAGTGTTTGGAAGGTTGTAATAGGGTGGTCTATAATAAATTTACAGAACAAATTAAATAAAGCTTCTCAGATGAGAAGGAAAAAGCTGTCTAGGGTTCCGTTCTTGTTGCGAATATCCCCTCATTCAATACAAGGAGTCTGGTCCGAGAGAGAGCGTATAGCTGATACCGCATGTCAGCTATATACACGGAGGGATAAAAGCCTGGGAGACGAAAATCTCCCAGGCTTTTATCTTTTTTATTTTCTCTACTCGATATTATTCAAAGGAGGAATTCTTTATGATAAATAGCATTTGGAATAAAACAATCCCAGCTGGTGGGAAATGGTCAGGAACAATCGGAAAAGGGAAACTTGTAAAATTTACAGCTTTAGGTAAGGGGGCAAATCTTTCAACAATCATGTATCATGCAAATCAGTTAACAGAGCGTTATAACATGCCGGATACATTAAAAGCTCAACATACTTCTCACCTAACAAAAGGTCATGTGCTAATGAGTGATAACGGGCGGGTGTTAACGAGTATAGTGGAGGATAGTCTAGGCTGGCATGACAGTATTTCAGGATATACGTCACGTAAGGAAACAGATGAGAAATACGGGATCACAACCTATCAAGAGCTTAGGAATAATTGGTTAAGAAGCGGCGAAGAAAATTTTGCTGTAGAGCTTGTTAGAAATGGATTAGGTGTACGTGATTTAGTTCCGGTATTAAACCTATTTTCAAAGGTAGTTTGTGATGAAAATGGCGATATGCACTATGTTGAGGACCATTGTCAAGAAGGAGCAACTGTTACATTAAGAACTGAGATGGATACATTATTCATTTTCTCGAATACACCAAATCCATTAGATCTTCGTAACGAATATCCTTCAGTACCAATTCAGATAGAAGTATTCGATGCAGAGCCAGTTAAAGATGATGATGTGTGTGTGAACTTCCGTCCGGAAAACAGGAGAGCTTTTGAAAATACATGGGAATACCACACACTACTTAGTGATTCAAAATCAGTTGTACTGAAATAAAAGAGAGTCGAAGATGATTTTATAAGGAGGAGAAACCATGGCGGTTTTAAATTATACAGAAAGCTCACGAAAAGTAGAAGAAGCAATATATGATAAAGTGATTCCTGCTGGAGAAGGCTGGATGCATGAACTAGAGCCTGGTCAGGTTTTAAGAATAGTAGATTTAGAGGGAAATCAAGCAGCGGATACCCTTTTCTATCATGCTGAAGACCCAGAAGATCATTACAGTGCAGTCATGACGATGCTAGGTCAAAAAAATATTTATTTATCAACAGGAACAGTTTTACGTTCTGAATCAAATAAAGAGCTTCTTAAAATTGTGGCTGATACTTGTGGGCGTCATGATACATTGGGAGGAGCTTGTTCAGCACAAAGTAATACAGTGCGATATGAACATGATACATTGCCAATGCATAATTGCCGAGATACGTTTATGCTTCAGCTTTCTAAGTATGATGAAAAATATACAAAGCGCGATCTAGCACCCAATATCAATTTCTTTATGAATGTACCAGTAACACCTGATGGCGGCCTTACATTTGCAGACGGAGTATCAGCACCTGGTCGTTATGTAGAGATGCAATCAATTGTAAGGACTGTTGCGTTAATTAGTAATTGTCCTCAACTAAACAATCCATGTAATGCGTATAATCCTACGCCTGTACGTGTGTTAATTTGGGATAAATAAACAGAATGTTTAGAATATAAACATCATCATAGAACTTTAGTGAGGAGAGGTTTTTATGTTTAAAAAAGTACTCATCGCCAATCGAGGTGCCATTGCAGTAAGAATTGAACGGACATTAAAAAAGCTAGGCATTCAATCGGTAGCGGTCTATACGAAGGCTGATCAAGACAGCCTGCATGTTGACTATGCTGATGAAGCAGTTCTCATTGGAGAGGGAGCGGCAAAAGACAGTTATTTAAATGCTGAACTTATTCTTAAAACAGCTATTGAAACAGGAGCAGAAGCGATTCATCCTGGATATGGCTTTTTAAGTGAAAATGCTGAATTTGCTAGAGCATGTCAGAAAAAGGGGATTGCCTTTATTGGTCCTGCCCCAGAGCAAATGGAGATGTTTGGTCTAAAGCACTCGGCACGTGCCATTGCTGAAAAAGCTGGAGTACCAATGTTATCTGGAACGGATTTAATTGACTCTCTTGATACAGCATTAAATCACGCAAGTAAAATTGGCTACCCTGTTATTTTAAAAAGTACAGCAGGCGGTGGCGGAATTGGAATGCGTGTTTGTGACAATGAAGATGCGCTCCGAGCAGCCTATGATGGTGTTCGTCATTTAGCAGAAACGAATTTTAACAATGCTGGCTTATTTTTGGAGAAATATATTGCAAAAGCTCGACATGTAGAGGTGCAAATCTTTGGTAATCGTTTCGGAGAAGTAGTGACATTAGGGGAGAGAGATTGCTCAATTCAACGTCGGAATCAAAAGGTTATTGAGGAGAGCCCAGCTCCTAAGCTTTCGGATAATGTTCGCCAAAAGATGTTTGCTGCTGCAAAGAGTTTAGCTGAAGAGGTAGGCTATCGCAGTGCAGGTACAGTTGAGTTTTTATATGACCCCGAAAGCTGTGGTTTTTACTTCTTAGAGGTAAATACACGCTTACAGGTTGAGCATGGAGTAACAGAAGAGGTATTAGGTTTAGATTTAGTAGAGTGGATGGTAAAGGAAGCAGCAGATGAGTTGAAAAACTTACACACTCTCATTTCTAAACCGGAAGGACATAGTATCCAAGCACGAATATATGCTGAAGATTGCTTTCATGATTTCCGTCCAAGTGCTGGGCAATTAGACCAAGTGATTCTCTCGGGTCTTGCTCGTAACGAAACATGGATCCGTAACGGTATAACGATTACTTCTCTTTATGATCCAATGCTTGCAAAAATTATCGTTCACGGTATAGACAGACAAGATGCAATAGGCAAATTGATTCAAGCTTTAAGTGAGACCAGAATGTATGGAATCACAACGAATCTACAGTATTTACAAGCATTGTTACATGAAGAGGAATGTGTTGCTGGTAATGTGTACACTAGAATGTTAAATAGCTTTGAAGCAGTTGAAAATGCACTTGAAGTACTAGATGGAGGAGTACAAACAACAATCCAAGATTGGCCTGGACGAAAAGGTCATTGGGATGTTGGAGTACCACCTTGTGGACCGATGGATCCCTTATCCTTTCGAATCGGAAATAAGCTTTTAGGAAATAACGACGATGCACCTGGCTTGGAATTTACATTACGAGGAGGATCTTATCAATTCCGAAATGAGATGTGGTTCTGTTTAACGGGTGCTGATATGGAAGCGAAGCTAGATGGTGAAAAAGTTTCTTTATATAAACCAATTTTTGCCCAAAAAGGTCAGGTCTTATCTTTCGGAGAAGCAAAGGCTGGAATGAGAGCTTATATGTTAGTAGCAGGCGGATTCGATATGCCAAAAATATTAGGCAGCTCTTCTACATTTACACTCGGAAACTTTGGTGGACATGGTGGTAGAGCACTTAGAACAGGGGATGTTCTATCTGTTCATAACGATGTTATCCCTCCTGCTACAAAGGCACTTCCAATAGAATATCAACCAAAAGTTAACAACACATGGACAATTGGTGTTATTCCAGGACCGCATTGTACTGAGGAGTTTTTGCAACCGAATTATTTAACACAACTTACCGAAACAAAATGGGAAATTCATTTTAACAGCTCGCGCACTGGAGTCCGCTTAATTGGTCCAAAACCATTATGGACACGAGAAGACGGAGGAGAAGCAGGTCTGCATCCATCGAACATTCATGACAATGCATATGCAATCGGGACACTTGACTTAACTGGTGATATGCCAATTTTACTTGGTCCGGATGGTCCGAGTCTAGGTGGATTTGTTTGTCCTGTCACTACTGCTTCAGCAGAATTTTGGAAAATTGGTCAGCTACATCCTGGTGATACTGTTCAATTTAAATTAATGACTCTAGAAGAAGCAGCTCGTTTGCGAAAGCTACAGGATGGAAATCTTCATGCAATCGGAGAAGCTAATTTCGCAAAGTTAAGTGAAGTTAAGCTTGCTGACCCTGAAGTTCAGATTACATCTGCTTACCCTGTGTTAGCTATTGAAAAGGATCGTCAAATTCCAATTACAATCCGCTGCAGCGGAGATGAAAATCTTCTTATAGAATACGGAGATATGGAGCTTGATTTAAAATTACGATTCCAAGCACATGTCTTAATGGATGCTATTCACAAGAGTGAGAATTTTCCTGTATTGGATCTAACACCAGGAATTCGCTCATTACAAATTCATATTGACGCTTCAAAAATAACGGTGAAAGAAGCTGCTAAGAAAGTATTAGAAATTGATCGAAACTTACCACCACTCGAATCGATTCAGGTGCCATCACGAATTGTGCGACTACCATTATCCTGGAATGATCCATCTGTTCAATTGGCTACAGAACGCTATCAGCAAAATGTCCGACAAGATGCACCATGGTGTCCGGATAACCTTGAATTTATTCGACGAATTAATGGTTTAGAAAGTATTGAGGATGTAAAAAATGTTGTTTTTGATGCTAATTATCTTGTACTTGGATTAGGAGATGTATATTTAGGAGCCCCTGTGGCGACGCCAATCGATCCCCGACATCGATTAGTTACAACGAAGTACAATCCGGCTAGAACTTGGACACCGGAAAACGCTGTTGGTATTGGTGGAGCATATATGTGTGTATATGGTATGGAAGGACCTGGAGGTTATCAATTTGTTGGTCGTACAATTCAAATGTGGAATAAGCTTCGTTCTACTGAGAGCTTTGAACCAGGTAAACCATGGTTATTGCGCTTTTTTGATCAAATTCAATTTTATCCTGTTGAAGCCGATGAATTGCTACAACTTCGTGAAGATGTACTTCGTGGTCGTTTTGAAGTTGATATTACCGAAACAACATTCGATCTCGGGGAATACTTGAAGTTTCAAGATGGTATAAAAGAAAGTGCAGAGTTGTTTAAACAACGTCAACAAGCAGCCTTCCATGCAGAACGTGAAAGATGGAAGGAGCAAGGAATTGCAGAGCATGTTTCAGAAGAAAATTCAATGGGTTCGATTGAAGAAGATGAAATTCCAGAAGGCTCAATCCCTGTTAATTGTTCTATGCCAGGGAGTGTATGGAAAGTGCTTGTTTCTCCAGGTCAGCAGGTGAAAAAAGGTGATGTACTTATTATAGAAGAAAGTATGAAAATGGAATTTCCTCAAGCGGCTCCTTGTGATGGAGAAATTGCTGAAGTATATGTAAAACCAGGAGATTCAGTCCATGCAGGTCAATTGATAGTCAGTATCTTTGAAGAAAAAAAGGTGGGTGTTGCTCAATGAGAAATCTGGAAATTCCTATGAAATTAACACTTAACTGGTTACGTGAAAAATATGCAACAAAAGAATTGAAGCCAGAAGAAGTTATAGAGGCGATTATTCAACGTTCCCAAGATGATGAGGAAATGAATATTTGGATTACAGCACCTCAAATGGCTCTAATTCAGCCTTATCTTGAGCGTCTTTCAGCGCTAGATTTTGAGTCTTCACCGTTATGGGGGATCCCGTTTGCTATAAAAGATAATATTGACCTAGCAAATGTTCCAACAACAGCTGGGTGTGCAGAATATAGTTATACACCTACGGAACATGCTTCAGTCGTTGAGAGATTAATAGCTGCAGGTGCCATTCCGGTTGGGAAAACAAATTTAGATCAATTCGCAACAGGTCTAGTAGGAACGCGAAGCCCTTATGGAGAAACCCATAATTCTCTTCGTCCAGAGCTGATAAGCGGTGGTTCCAGCTCTGGATCTGCTGTATCAGTTGCAAGAGGGCAGGTTGTTTTCTCACTGGGGACAGATACAGCTGGATCTGGTCGTGTACCTGCTGCGCTTAATAATTTAGTAGGTTTAAAGCCAAGCTTAGGAGCATGGCCAACAAAGGGTGTTGTACCTGCGTGTGCTAGCCTTGATTGTGTAACAGTTTTTTCACATAATTTAGAAGAAGCGTATAAAGTAGATGCGATTGCTAGAGGTTTAGATCAAGAAGATCCTTGGTCACGTGATCTTGCCATTCCACAAGCTAAGCTTCCTAAGAAAATATGTTTACCAAAAGACGATTTAATGTTTTATGGTCCTTTTGCTGAGGAATATAAAAAAGCCTGGGATGGAGCTGTTAACCAAATCAAACAATTAAATATTCAAATTGAATACATTGACTATCAATTTTTTGCAGAAGCAGCAGCAATTCTTTATGATGGGCCGTTTATAGCGGAACGATGGGCTGATCTAGGCGGCTTTATTAATAATCATCCAGGAGTAACTTTCTCGGTAACGGAGAAAGTCCTTCGTTCAGGTTCACAACCAAAACATGATGCTGCATCTGTTTTTCATTCAATGCACAAGCTACAGGAATATAAATTAAAAGCTAGCAAGCTACTACATGATGCTGTTCTTGTTACGCCAACTGCAGGTGGAACATGGACTCGTGATCAAGTACGTGTAGACCCGATTAAAACAAATAGTGATATGGGGCTTTACACAAATCATTGTAATTTATTAGATTTGTGTGCGGTTGCCATCCAAGCCCGCGAAGTAGCACCAAACCTGCCTTTTGGAATTACATTCTTTGCTTTGTCTCATAATGAAGGATTGATTGCTGGAGCTGCCGAGGCATTTGTTAATAAAATGCCAGCAAAACAAGAAACCACTTTAGTTGCTGTATGTGGTTTGCATATGAGAGGCTTTCCGTTAGAAAAGCAAATGCTTGAATTTGGTGCATCCTTTATTCGCGAGGATGTGACTGCTGAAAAATATCAATTTGTGAAACTTCCAACTGAACCAGCGAAACCAGGATTGATTAAGAAGCAAACAGGTGGAAAAGCAATTGAGCTAGAAATTTGGGAAATGCCACTTTCCTCATTTGGTGCTTTGGCGGCATTAATTCCTGCGCCACTTGGAATGGGGAAGGTTGAGTTACAAGATGGTATAGAAGTACCGGGATTTATTTGTGAAGGATACGCTGCTGAAGCCGCAGAAGATATTTCAGATGCAGGAAGCTGGAGAAAAATTTTGTTAGAAATTTAATGCTTATAAAAACCCTTGCTTGAATTGTTCAAGCAAGGGTTTTTATTTTAGTTAATGTCTTCGTTGCACATTTTAGCCCAGAAAAACATATAAAAATACAGTTACTTAATACAGTGTTCTTATCAGTATATCTCCCTATTGTATCGGTTGAATAGAGTTTTGGTAAATTGTTAAAAATGGAGGGCTAAAAATGAAAAAGGCTAAAGAGTTATTACATTTACCTATTATTAGTATTTCTGAAGGGAAACAGCTAGGAATAATTAAAGATTTAATTATTAATCCTGATGAAAAATCAGTTAATTATTTAATCTTAGGACAGGATGATTGGCATGGGGGCCTTAATGCACTTTCCTATGACAAGGTCGTTGGAGTTGGAGATTCTGCGGTTATGATTGAACAGAAAAATTCCATAATAGGGTTAGATGATATTCCTTTTATAAATAAAATGGTCCCATTGATTGGTTCTCAGGTTATTACAAGAGGCGGGGAACACTCGGGTGTTATCTCAGATTATTATTTTAATGAGGAAAACGGGCATTTGGAAAGTTTACTTATTCATTCAGCTAACAATAAATTTTTCTTACCAATCGAAAATGTACTATACCTTGGCAAAGAGCGGGTAATAACAAATGAATCATCATCTGAAATGGTACCCATTTTAGAGACTGATGAGCAATTCGGAGGAAAGACAGAGAATAAAAGCAATAAAAAAGATGCCTTAAAGGGTATGTTGAATGAATTAATACTGAATGAATTACCAAAATTGAATAAACTAAATAGTGAGAAAGATCCTGATACTAACAATTAACAATTAATATGGGTAATATGTGTACTTTACCTTTTACTTGATCTAAATTTGCCAAAGAAGTAATCCTCCTCAGTACTGTTTACTGAGGAGGATTACTTAGTTCTCTAGCTCTCAAACATTAATAGGTTATAATTGAAAAAGAAGGACTTTTGATAACAAACTTGAAGTATTTAAATAAAACTAATTAATACAAAGAGGTGCTCTAGTGAAGAAAAAAATTGTGATATATAGAGAAGTTCCGGAAAGAGTTGTAAACACTTTAAAGGAAAACTTTGAAGTTAGCTATTTCAAAAATTTACATACTAATAATTATGATGAATTTATAAAAGAACTTCATCATGCTGACGGGTTGTTAGGAGCCAGCATGAAAATGGATAAAACCCTATTAGATCATGCGCCAAAATTAAAAGTTATTTCTAATATTTCGGTAGGCTATGATAATCTCGACTTAGTTGAGTTAAAGAACAGGGGAATTATAGCAACCAATACACCAGGAGTTTTAAACGACACAACAGCTGATACAGTCTTTGGTTTACTTCTCGCAACAGCTAGAAGAATGACAGAGCTCGATCATTATGTGAAATCAGGTAATTGGAATGGAAGCAAAAATGAAGATTTATTTGGTGTTGATGTTCATCATAAAAAGTTGGGCATTATCGGAATGGGGAGCATTGGACAAGCCATTGCGAAAAGGGCTCATTTTGGCTTTGATATGGAGATCTTATATTATAATCGTTCTAGAAAAAAAGAAGCAGAAGAGAAGTTTAGTGCGATCTATTGCTCGTTAGATGAGTTGCTTACTCAATCTGACTTTGTATGTCTTATGATTCCTCATACCCCTGAAACAGAAAAGATGATCGGTGAACGGGAATTTCAACTAATGAAAAGTTCGGCGATTTTTATTAACGGATCAAGAGGAAAGAATGTTGACGAGCAAGCGTTAATTAAAGCTTTACAACAAAAATGGATATTACGTGCTGGTTTAGATGTATTTGAACACGAACCAATAGAAAAGGATAACCCGCTATTAACTATGTCTAATGTTGTGACATTGCCGCATATCGGCTCTGCTACAAAAGAAACAAGAGAAAAAATGGCGATGTTAGCAGCAGAAAATCTTTCAAAAGCACTAGATGGAGAAACGCCTCTAAACATAATAAGATAGTTAAAAGGAACAGGTGTATAATCTGTTCCTTTTCTAAGTTTACTTTTTCAATTTTTTCCCTAGAATAGCAATAGGTATATCCGAAAGGGGAAAGGGTTCTTATGGGACTATTGCAAACAAATCATATTTTCCTTTACATAATCTTGGCGTTAATTGTTTCGAACTTACCTTTTATTGGCCGTTATGTTTCCATGGTAAACACAATGATACATGAAAATGGTCATGCACTTGCAGCGTTACTTCTTAATGGAAAGGTGTATTCAATTAAGCTATTTCACAATACTTCTGGTGAAGCAGTTACTGGCCAAAGAGGATGGTTTTCAAGTGTAGTAATTTCTTATGCTGGCTACACATCTTCATCTATTGCTGTATATGCTTGCTTTTTGTTGATTTCGAAAGGGCAGGTTATTCTCGTTTTATATGGATTTGTTGTTATTGCTGTTTTAAATTTATTGTTATGGATTCGAAACGTTTATGGAGCGTTGTGGCTTTTTACGTTTATCATGATGTGTGGATGGATTATTTATAGTGATCATACTGAGGTGCAAATCTCCTTAGCCTATTTTTTGTCTTCAATTTTATTAACACAGTCCGTTTCCTCTGCTTTGCACATATTTATGATTAGTCTTATTCGGAGAAAGGCTGCTGGAGATGCAACAAGTTTAGCAAGCTATACAAAAATTCCAGCAGTATTATGGGGCTTTCTGTTTTTTCTACAGGCGATTTATGTTGCAATACTTTCAATTAAAGATCATTTTTATTCGTAAAACGAGATCTACAGAGATCTCGTTTTATTAAAATATTTAGAACGAATATATTCCGTATAATCCTGGTTTTGGTGTTGTTGAAGAATGTGATTCAACATAGTCTTATAAACTTCTCTTAGGGCCAGAGCTTTTTCCTTAGGATTATTTTCATTAACTAACTTACTGTTTTGACTGCTTGTTTTTTCTTTTTTTATTGGCTGCCTTTTGAAACCTGGTAGAACAGACTTGAAATCATCAGTATAGGCAATCGTCTCTCCCCATGTGAGGAAATCATCGTCTGCTATTTTCCATGTGTGGTTTCCTGAATCGTGTCTTATGACGACAAAATCATCTTTAGTTGTTGCAAATATTTTATAGCCATTCCTTTTGCAATCTTCAATAAAAAAGTAGTCCTCAGCTCTTGTTCTTTTTTGAAATTGTACGTTGTTGTAAACTTCTTTTCTAAAAATAAGAGTAGCTCCTGAAACAGTTTCATCATAAGTGTTCTCTTTGTTTTGAATAAGCATTAGAGCTTTTTTATTTGTAAAATAAACGTGGTATGAACTTTTACCAACAATGGATACATCATCATTTTTAAATACTTTCATAGAATTAGAAAGATAGTTTGGTCCATAACAGTCATCGTCATCAAATTTAGCAATGAAGTCATAGTTTGCTTTTAAAATCCCGAAATTAAGACAATCTCCTAATGTAGCTCCTTCATGTAATTGAAACACCCGAACATTTTGATATTTCTCAGCTTCTTTCTGCCACAAACTAAGATTTAATTCATCTTTATTTAAGATGATAATAAGCTCCTTTTCATCCCATTGCTGTTGTTCGTAATTCATAAAAACATTTTCCATAAATTGATCTCTTATCGTACAGGTGATAATGGATACTTTCATTGGTATGACTCCTTTGTTTTTTAAATGTTAAGAGGAGATGAGTCTTTCAATAAATTTTGTTAGTCTGTTGTAACGATTTAATTTTTTCAGTCTCATTACTTCGTCGAACAACTCATTTCTCTGATTTTCTGAGAACCCTGCTGCTCCTAAAATGTTTTTATGTCTAATATCTATTTTTAAAAGTAAAGTTATTGTTACAAGGATTTTAATAAACATCTTGTTAAGCGATGTAAATTCATGAAGATCGTTTTCTAGAAAAACTTTATACTCATTGAGTAATTCATTCATATCATCTAAATTCAAGATCTGACTTATCTCAATTCCTAAAAAAAGAACGTCAATATCAGGATGTTTTGTTAGAAAAAGATAATAATTCTCTATTGCTTCTTGCCATGTTTCCGAGCTAATTGGATGTTCTTGATGATAGCTAATGACTTTATCACTTGCTAAATATTCTGCCCCAACATTATTTAATCGATATCCAAGTTCCCAATCTTCATAGCCATATCCCACAAAATCCTCATCAAAACCTCCAACTTTATTTAACAAAGATTTCTCTAAGGAAACATTTCCAGTTAAAAAAGCCATCCAGGGAAATGAAAAACCATCTAAGTTAGGACCATACTGTTCCAAGATGAGGCTAAACCAGGAAGACTTTTCGAAGCATAATGTTTTATAACGTCCACGGTCAAAGTCTTTGTTTTTAAGTAAAGGAAAAGCTTGTTGCGATGAGCTTTTATAGGTCGAAAAACGAGAAAAAAGCTTAGAATCGTCCTTAGTTAGCTTGGCAATTTCTTGTATTTGTTTTGGTTGAAAATCTGGAAAAATACAAGAGTATAAGCCCTTATAAGACATAGCTCCCGTTACAATTAAGTTATTTTTTTGCTGGTGATATTGATAGTGATTACGAAGAAAGCTTGGTTCTACAAACATTTCAGCATCCAAAAAAATAATGACTTTTCCTTGAGCATGCTGAATACCTAAATTTCTCGCCTTTGCCCTGCCGATATTTTTTTTACAGCGAAAATAGTGAAAATGATAAGGAGGGTTGTAGGTCTCTACTCGCTCAGAGGTTTGATCTGTAGAAGCATCATCTATTAAGAAAACCTCTACTTTGGAAAGATCATAGTGTTGTTTTTCCAGAGAATAAAGAGTAAATAGATTTAACGGATACTTGTTGTAAGAAGGGATAATGATACTTATTTCCACTTCTTCGGAAGCTTGGGTGTTTCTTCTTAGAAAGTAATCATTCGTCGTGTAATTGAGCATATAGCTGAAACAACCTTTCATCACGATGTATTATGAAAAATTTTATAAAAGCAAATCAATATAAGATATAAAGAATGGTGAAGGATGTATAAGCTAGTAACCTTACTTCTAAGTAAAATGGTCAATTATCATATAACTTCCATAAGGAATCAGGTTATAAAACCAGGTTACCCTTGAAAATAGTATTGGTGTTTTTTGTTAGAGAGATATGACAAAGGATCTTAAGTGTGAAATTTGGCTTAAGGACATGTTAAGGTTACAATCTAGATAAATATATGTTTTTGGGGTGACTGTAGATGTATTTACCATCATTCAACTTATCTAATAAAACAGCTGTAATTACTGGAGCTGGTAGAGGAATAGGGAGAGCTCTTGCTATTGGTTTTGCAGAAGCTGGAGCTAATTTAGTCTTATTATCACGTACGGAAAAAGAGCTTAATGAAGTGGCATCACTTATATTTGATATGGGCAGAACGGCATTGCCAATTGTAACGGATGTTACGAAACCATCGGAGATTTCTAAAGCTATAGATAAAATCAACCAGGAAAAAATACAAATAGATATTTTGGTTAATAATGCTGGGATGAATATCCGTACGGAAGCATTAAATGTAACAGAAGACGAGTGGGACAAAATCATGAATACGAATATAAAATCCGCATTTTTTATGTCTCGTGAAATCGGTGCTCTTATGAAGGAGCATGGTGGAGGGGGACGAATTATTAATATCTCTTCTGTTGCAGGAAAGATCGCTTTACGAACAGGAGTGGCTTATGGAGCTACAAAAGCTGCGATGATTCAAATGACAAAAATACTTGCGTTTGAATGGGGGAAATATGATATAAATGTTAATTCCATTGGGCCATGGTACTTTGAAACACCGCTAACCAAGGAATTACTTTCAAATGAAGAATATGTAAATGACATATTAGCTGTTACACCGTTAAAACGAATAGGTCAACTTCCTGAATTAGTAGGACCGGCAGTATTTCTAGCATCAGATGCTTCAAGCTACATAAGTGGTCAAACATTGTTTGTTGATGGCGGTATGACAATTAACGGCTTTTAATGACAAGTGAAAGATTTAAGATTTTACAAACTGATATAGGGGGGGGACCCCCATATCAGGATTGTTTTGATAGTTGGGTACGATATTCTGTTATAGTTGACTCTATTTCTTCTAATCTAGCTTCGAGCTTCTCTATTGAATGTCCTGTTGATTCGAGTTTTTCAATGTCACCTTGTACTCGGATATATTCCATTTTTAGTTCGTCAATTTTCTGCTTTACCTCTTGTGCATTCATTCGTTTGAATCTCCTTTATAATCGTTTCTTAATGAATAGTGTAACGAAAAGAAGAAAGAAAGACAAAGTGATAGCAATTAAACGGTTATAAAATATTTATTTTATGATAGAAAGCAATTTCCTACAGATGTAATCGGATACAGATAAGTGGTATAATAAAATTAGTATTATATGTGAAAGTGGGATGTTGCTGATGAGTGGTTTAATGGGTGGACTAAATCGTGTGTTTGAATGGATTATGCGTTTGTCCGTTATTAATATACTTTGGATTTTGTTTAATCTACCAATTTGTTATTTACTTTTCTCTATACTTTTTGCTACAGATCAATCGTCTATGTTCTTGTTTTTATTAACTATTGCAGTGTTGGCACCTTTTATCTTTTTCCCTGCAACAACGGCAATGTTTGGTGTAGTTCGTAAATGGGTGATGGGGGATCTTGATGTACCCTTATTAAAATCGTACTGGACATATTATAAAGAAAACTATCTAAGAAGTTTAACAGGAGGAATAATCTTAACTTTTATCTGGGTAGTATGGGGAGCGGATTTTTTCTTTTTTGCTAAAATGAATATTATTATAAGTTCGTTTTTTTTAGTAGGCTTTTTATTTTTGTTTTTAATGACAGTGTTTTTCTTCTCAAACACTGTGCATTCCGAGTTAAAGCTATTTACAAGTATTAAGAATTCATTCTTTCTCACAATGGTTTATCCATTGATTAATTTAATGGTTTTAGTTTCTAGCGCAATTATTCTTTATATGAGCATTGGAGTTTTTACATTCCTTATCCCATTTTTCATGGGAACACTTATTGCGTATGTATCATTTGCTGCTTATTTTCATAAACTTGAGAAAATACATGATAAGACTTCAGAAGCTCAAAAATAAACCAAAAGAAAGAGATCGTCACATGGGCGATCTCTTTCTTTGTGGAAGTTTAACTATGCATCCAAATATCAGGAAGCGTTTTCATAAATAACACCTTTGAATTGAATTTTAAATTTTGCATAATTCTCTTTTTTTAATTGATTTTTAACTTCTTTTAATTTAGCAACTGCCTCCGTCATACCTGATGCAGCAATTTTATATTCTCTTTTATCTTCTCCAAGGTCAATTAAAAAAACAAACTGTTTCATTTCTGTATTCTCCTTTGATGTTAATACTAATTATTTACAAATATGTGAAATCGGTTTCAATTATATTTTGAATATGTTGTATACGCTTTCATTTTAATCGGTTTGAAAGGAAATGTCAACCTAATGAACCCTTCCTTTTTACCTACAAAAAAATTCTTCTTAATTTGTTCACATTTAAACTAAGAAGAATGAAATAAGTATTATGTTCATTATTTTAAGTATATGGCGAAGGCGATAATAATAGCGATACCTAGAAGAATATAAATCCATGATAAACGAGAAATATTTGATTTTGTTTTCTCATCATAATCTTTATCACCTTTGCCACCAATTAAAATCGTTCCTATTAAGGATATTGCCCCAATAATAATCACTAGAAAGATGGCTAATTTCACTTTTTGTCCTCCTCGTCTCAATACGCTTCTTTTTATATCATACTATAAATCTTATTAAGACATGCTTTTTTAAATTTATATATTGGCAAAGCCCTATTATCTATTAACTAAGGTCATCTAGTCATCCCTTTCTTTGACATAAAGTAATGAGTGAATTTCACGTAGCTTGTTTAACTTATCTAAAACTGTGGAAGTATATAAATATAGCGGATAGTTTATATACAATTTTGTAAACGGTTTCCTGTGGGTTGTATGTTTTACACAACAAGGTAATGAAATCTTTGTATTTGCGCTACATTGTGAAAATCCGCTGTTAAATCGTAAAATATTTGTAAAGAAACAAACTCTTACTTGCTTCTTAATGGAGGTGTTTATAGTGTCAGTTATTACAAGAGATCTATTTTTATATTTATCTAACAACAAAACGTTAAATCGTGCCGCTCAAAATTGGGGTGCTAATATTGCCTCTGGAAAGATTGTTGGTGGAATGGATTTTCCAAGCTCCATTAAATTTATTAAAGAATTAAATAATGAAGGATTATCGGTTACAGTTGACCACTTAGGTGAGTTTGTTAGAAGTGAAACGGTAGCAAGAGAACGTACAGAAGAATGTATTCAAACGATCGAAACGATTGTTGCTCAGCAGTTAGATTCTCATGTTTCATTAAAACTTACTTCACTAGGATTAGATATTTCTAAAAATCTAGTTTATGAGAATATGATGAAAATCATGGAATCCGCTGAAAAGAATAAAGTGATGGTAACAATTGATATGGAAGATGAACAACGTTGTCAAGATACACTATCAATCTTCAAAGATCTAAAAAAGGATTATCACTATATAAGTACTGTTTTACAAGCATACTTGTACCGAACAGAGAAAGACTTAGATGATTTAAACAGCTATCAACCCTTTTTACGTCTTGTAAAGGGTGCATATAAAGAATCTCCAAAAGTAGCATTTCCTGAAAAAGAGGATGTTGATAATAATTACAAAGAAATGATCAAAAAACATCTATTAAATGGAAATTATGCAGGAATTGCTACTCATGATGATGCAATTATTGAGTACACAAAGAGATTAGTAGATGAATACAACATTCCTAAAACTTCTTTTGAGTTTCAAATGCTTTATGGAATGCGTTCCACAACACAAAGAGAGCTAGTTAAAGAAGGCTATAACATGCGTGTGTATGTACCATATGGACGCGACTGGTATGGATATTTTATGAGACGACTTGCTGAGCGTCCAGCCAATATTGCCTTTGCAATTAAAGGAATGACTAAAAAATAAACTTTCAAATAAAGGAGACGATGAATGATGACAACACCATACAAACACGAACCATTTACTGATTTTTCACTTGAGGAAAACCGAGTAGCTTTTGAAAAAGCCTTGGAAAACGTGCAGGAAATCATGGGAAAAGAGTACCCACTTGTTATTAATGGAGAAAGAATAACAACTGAAGCGAAAATTGTCTCATATAACCCAGCAAACAAAGAAGAAGTTGTTGGTAAAGTATCAAAGGCTACTCAAGAGCATGCAGAAATGGCAATTCAGGCGGCAGATGAAGCGTTTAAAGAATGGAGATATTGGAACCCGGAAGAAAGAGCTAATATTTTATTCCGTGCAGCTGCCATTATTCGTCGTAAAAAGCATGACTTTTCAGCATTGTTAGTTAAAGAAGCTGGGAAGCCTTGGAATGAAGCTGATGCCGATACAGCCGAAGCAATTGACTTCTTAGAATATTATGGTCGACAAATGATTGAACTAGCAAAAGGAAAGCCAGTTAACAGCCGTGAAGGTGAAAGTAATAAATATATCTATACCCCAACAGGCGTAACTGTTGTCATTCCACCTTGGAACTTCTTATTTGCGATTATGGCTGGTACAACAGTTGCACCGATTGTAACTGGAAATACAGTTGTATTAAAACCTGCAAGTGCAACACCTGTTATTGCAGCTCAATTTGTTGAGGTACTTGAAGAAGCTGGGTTACCAAAAGGAGTTGTGAACTTTGTTCCAGGTAGTGGAGCTGAAGTAGGTGACTATCTAGTTGATCACCCAAAAACTAGCATCATTACATTTACTGGCTCACGTGAAGTAGGAACACGTATTTTTGAACGCGCTGCAAAAGTTCAACCAAGTCAAATACACTTAAAACGAGTGATTGCTGAAATGGGTGGTAAGGACACAGTTGTTGTAGATAATGATTGTGATATTGAATTAGCTGCTCAATCCATCTTCGCTTCGGCATTTGGTTTTGCAGGACAAAAATGTTCAGCAGGCTCTCGTGCAGTAGTTCATGAGGATGTATATGATGAAGTCCTGCAACGTGTAATTGAGATTACAGAAAGTAAAGTAACTGGGAACCCAGAAAAAGCTAATACTTACATGGGACCGGTTATTGATCAAGGGTCATTTGATAAAATCATGGACTATATCTCTATTGGTAAAGAAGAAGGTCGCTTAGTAAGTGGTGGAAATGGTGATGATTCAAAAGGGTACTTTATTGAACCAACCATTTTTGCGGACCTTGATCCTCATGCAAGAATTATGCAAGAAGAGATTTTTGGACCGGTTGTAGCATTTGCTAAAGCAAAAAACTTCGACGAAGCTCTTGAGATTGCTAATAATACAGAATACGGTTTAACAGGTGCTGTAATTACAAGAAATAGAAAACATATTGAACGTGCAAAACATGAATTCCATGTAGGAAATCTTTACTTTAATCGTAATTGTACAGGAGCTATTGTTGGTTATCACCCATTTGGAGGCTTCAAAATGTCTGGCACTGACTCAAAAGCTGGTGGACCTGATTACTTGGCTCTTCATATGCAGGCAAAAACAATTAGTGAGATGCTTTAATAGATACTTGGGGAAAGTGGAGATTATTCTGCTTTCTCTTTTTTATATTAAGGACAAAGGAAAAGAAAAAATTAGTATTGGCATGTTGCTCGCTTTCCGCGGGGAGTGCGAGGAGCCTTCTTTGGGTTAACGTTTGAATATGGCATCATACACACTCCTGTAATAAAGTTAGATAATTTTTAATTTCGTGAAACTTTCGTCTACTTCGTTCGTATTACTTAATGAACATAACTAGTTACGTTTCATTATACAGATTGTAAATAGAAATGGTCATTTCCCACGTGGGATCATAGAAATTTACATTATCAAAACATACGGAGGGAAGACATATGTCAGGTTTTTTTGGTGTAATTGTTATTTTCATTCCATTGTTAATTGTTGCAGCAATAGCTGGAGTTAGTTATTTCTTTTGGGTGAAAATTCGTTATCGAACTGCTAGATCAAATCAAGCACTTATTATTACTGGTCCAAAACTAGGTGATCCTGAGAAAGAAACGAATATATTTGCTGATCAAGAAGGACGTTCTATGAAAATTATTAGAGGTGGCGGTTACAGACTTAGACGTTTTCAAACAGCTACACCTGTTAACCTTACTTCGTTTCAATTAAAGCTATCAACACCAAGAGTTTATACAAATGGAGGCGTGCCGATTGTAGCAGATGCTGTTGCCATGGTAAAGGTGGCAGATACGTTAAATGGTATTGCCAATTATGCTGAACAGTTTTTAGGAAAAGAACAGGAAGAAATTGAAGCAGAAATTATTGAGGTACTTGGAAGTAATTTACGTGCGATTCTTTCAAAAATGACGGTTGAGGATATTAACAGTGATCGTGAAAAATTTAATCATGACGTTTCCGAGGTTGCTCAAAAACAATTAGATTTAATGGGTTTTAAAATTACTTCACTAGGGTTAACGGATTTACGTGATGCTGATGAGGAAAACGGATATCTAGAAAACCTAGGAAGACCTCGTATTGCTGAGGTTCGAAAATTGGCAGAAATCGCCGAGGCCAATAGTGAGCGTGAAACACGAATTCATAGAGCACAGACAGATCAAGAGGCTAAAGAGGAAGAATACAAGCGTCAGATCGCAATTGCTGAATCGAAGAAAGAAAAAGATATTAAAGATGCAGCCTTTAAAGAGGAAACTGAACGTGCAAGAGCTAAATCTGAGCAATCTTATGAATTAGAAAGAGCAAAGCTTGCAAAAGAGGTTAAGGAAGAAGAATTAACGCTTAAGTTTTTAGAGCGGGAACGTGCAGTTAAGCTTGAGGAAGAAGAAAGTAAGGTACGTAAAACAAAAGCTGATGCTGAATACTATGAAACAACACGTAAAGCAGAAGCAGAGGCACGAAAATCTGAAATTGATGGAGAAGCAAAAGCAAGGATTCGCCGTGAAGAAGGATCTGCTGAAGCAGATGTTATTCGTGAGCGTGGTAAAGCAGAAGCAGAGGCTCGTAAGCTGTTAGCTGAGGCAATGGAAAAACATGGTGATGTTATTATCACTGAAAAATTAATTGAAATGTTACCAGTATTTGCAGAGAAAATTGCTCAGCCACTAACGAATATTGATTCTGTTAAGATAATTGATTCCGGTAACGGTCAAGGAGTTTCTTCATTTGGTAAAAGCATTACAAAAACAATGGTAGATATCCAAGAACCATTAAAAGAAATGACAGGTATTGATATGGGAGAACTGCTGAAATCATATGCAACTCGAACAAATCGTACGGATAATCATATTACCTTTCAAGAAGCAAAACGAGATAACGGCAGTGACACGGTTACAGTAGTTGAAGAGGATGGGGAATGATGGAAAAAGCGGACGCTTGAATGTCCGCTTTTTTATTTCAAAAAAACCTTGCCACATTTCCTACAAAGAATCTATACAAGTCTTTATTGACAAAGTATCATAATGGTAAGAAACAATGAGTAGGAGTTTTCATATGGATGAGCTATTAGAACGTGTGTTATCTTTATCTGATTTACACGAAATTGTGGACGGTATAAGCAATGGTTTAAAAAAGCCTGTTATTCTTGAGAGTGATCATTTTTTCTTACTTGCTTATAATTCCTATTATGTGGATCATTTTGATTCAGCAAATCAACAAACGATTTTTGCAAAAAAATGTCCATTAAATATATTTGAAAGGTTCGTTGAGACAGGAATTATTGACAGATTAAAAACAAATGAACATCCTTTTAGAATTCACGAAATGAAGGAAATAGGTTTAAATCAACGAGTTGTTGTAAGTGCCAAATACAAAGGAACAATTATGGGATACATTTGGATACAAGAAATTGATGATCCTTTAACTGATGAACAGTTAACCTTCCTATACGATGTTTCCTTTCATGTTGGTAAGATGATTTATAAGAAAAATAAATTGAAACAGCAAAAAGCTGAAAAAATTGAACATTTTTTCCGTCAGGTGATTAATGGTGACTCTGTTAATGAGAAGGAACTTAAATGGGAAGCCACACAGCTAGATATAGTTTTGCCGTCGATTTTTAGTGTTATGGTTGTGAATGCTATTCATGCTGATGAGGAGCTTGTAGAAGAATTAAAAGAAACCATTCGATCATATTTAAATTTAAAAGATAATACAAGCCATGTGTTAGTTGATCGGACAAATATAGTTATTATCGTTGGTTGCTATTCCCTTAAATACTCACCAGTAGAAGCTGCCTTAAATATTATCGAAAACCTGTTATCAAACTTTGATGAGAAGCGATATTCGGACATTTTTATTGGAATCGGTAATGAATATCAACCTATTACATTGCTTCAAACGAGTTACAAAGAAGCGCTGGAAGTTGTTTCAATTGCTGAAAAACTTGGAACACAGGAGAACGTTCCGTATGAACATGATAAAATTGGTATTTTTCGCTATCTTGATGTGATAAACGAAAAAAATAAGAGTATGAGCTATACAAATAAAAATCTGAAGATTCTTCAACAAAAAGATAAAGAAAGTCAAACAGAGCTAGTCAAAACTCTTGAGTACTATCTTGTGAATAACTGCAAATTGAAGCCGACTGCAGAACAAATGTTTATTCATCCAAATACGTTAAATTACCGAATGAAACAAATTGCAGAGTTAACAACTATTGATTTTTCAGATTTTAATCAAAAGTGTCAGCTATATCTTGATTTGATGTTAAATAAAAAGCAACCTAGATAAGGATTTTAAGACAATACAAAATAAAGCAAAAACCAAACCATTATATCAATCGATGAAAGGTTTGGTTTTGTTTGGTTACTTTTGATCTGGATAAGTTCTTCTCAAAAAATTGATTGATTGAGTAATTAACTCCTCTAAAACTTCTGTATCAATATCCGCTAGTTTATTAATATAAACACATGCTTTTCCACTAGTGTGCTTACCGAATTTTTCTAATAACTGCTCTCGTTCGGTATCACCTGTTGCAAAATACAAGCTTATTTTGGCTTTTCGTGGAGAAAAGCCAACAAGGGGTGCATCACCCTCATGACCGGTGGGGTATTTATAGTGATACTTTCCAAACCCGATAATGCTTGGTCCCCACATTTTTGCCTGATAGCCTGATACATCCGTAAAAATATCTAATAATTTGTAGGCGTCTTCACGTTTTTTGGGACTTTCAACGCTTTCAATATATTCAATGACACTTTTATCATTCTCTTTTGTTTTTTGTTCGTACAAAGCAGTTCCTCCTAAAAAACAAATTAGAAACACAGCTTAGTCAACAAGGCCAAGTGATTTTAAACCGTTGTAAATACCTGAGTTTGTTACCTTCGTTGTTTTATATTTTGCGTATTGAAAAAGATCAGGATGTCCATTCCCCATAGCAAAACCTTCACCAACAACCTTGAGCATTTCCTTGTCGTTCATTCCATCACCGAAAGCAATGGCGGCTTCTCTTGGTAGAGAAAGTAGTTCTAGGATCTGCTGAACCGCAATCCCTTTATTTACGTTATCACGAATCACATCATAGCTATGGCGTAATCCATCAACATTAACCTGTGATAAATGAATCGAAGGATCTGCTTTTTCATATAATGCTGGTTCATTTTCACTTAAATTAATCAGAGTGATTCCTAAAATCTTATCAATTACATCAAGTGAATAGGAATTATTTTTATGTAGGTGAAAAGCTGAAATAAATTCTTTAACGATTGGACTTTCTAAGTCTGAGAAAATATTCTCCTCATGAGTGTACAAAACAAGCTCATGTCCATTGTTTTTGGCAATATCAACATATTTTTCAACAGTTGAACTTGACATTGGAGCCCGAAAAATATCCTCACCCTTATGAATGGCATACGCTCCATTGTAGCCAATAAATGATTCAATATTTAATTCCTCTGCAATATGTGATATTTCATGTAACGGGCGGCCTGTTGCAAGGAATACTTCAATTCCTTTTTTCTTCACTTCAGCTATAGCTATTTTTGAAGAATCCTCTATTGTGTCATCAGGTCTTAGCAGTGTACCATCAATGTCTAGAAACAAAATTTTATAATTAGTCATTTTTCATCTCCATCTCAGTTTTATAAAGTGTACTCCATTAATAAGTTTAAGTGAGTTTTTAATCCAGTTTCTTCAAGTAATTATTTTATCATAGAAAAAACGGGTGAATAAAAGTTTAACTATAATTTTATGTAGTTTTTACCTTTTTAAAAAAAATTTATATTTATATGTTTAATTTTTCTCCAACGGGTAATAATAATAACCGAAATTGTCATCAAACATGTTTTGATTGATTTAGGAGGAAATTTTTAATGGCACAAGGAAAAGTAAAATGGTTTAACTCAGAAAAAGGTTTTGGATTTATTGAAGTTGAAGGTGGAGATGACGTGTTTGTTCACTTCTCTTCAATTCAAGGAGAAGGTTATAAGAGCTTAGATGAAGGACAAGAAGTTACTTTTGATATTGAGCAAGGTAACAGAGGTCCTCAAGCTGCTAACGTTCAAAAAATATAAAACCGACTAAACCATCCAACAGGCCCTATTTAGGGTCTGTTTTTATTTTTAGACTTTTTTCGTTGTAAGCTCCTATTTTGATTCTGTACTTTTTTAAACAGCCTTTGAATAGGTTTGTACTAATCGTCAATTTATCGACATTCATAGAAATGGGGGCATTAGTAATGAAGATGGTTGATCAATTAAAAGAATTTATTGTAAATCAAGATGTAATTCCAAAGTCAATTAAAATTCATCCTGACGCGCTTTCGGAGCTCGAATCAGAAAAGTTTGTTTATATCATTAATAAACATGAAGAAAACCCTGTGAAACGATTTATGGGGATAGAGCTTATCTCGTCAGCTGATGTTAAAGGTTTTGACGTAGTAGAAGAAGGAGTTAATCAAGAGCGGTGGATTGTGAAAAAAGAGGTGAAAAAGATAAAAGAAAAATATGTCCGAGAAAAGGATAATGAATTATCTAAGGATATTAGCTTAATATTCGCGTACATGGGTTATTTAGAAAGAGAATTAGAAGATAAAACGAATTACTTGAACTACTTAAAAGAAAAGGAAGCGATTAGTGCTTCAGAAAATGTTGAATAATTTTACGACTTTATGGAAAGACACTAGCATGCTAGTGTTTTTTCTTTTGGAAAGTGAAACCCTTACATTTTTGGAGAAGATGTTTTATAATAGAAAAATTGATAACTAAACTTCTAAGATATGTAAGTATGAAAATGTTATATATCATCTCATACTTGCAAATAAAACATAAAGGATTTTTTTATGATAAACCAAAACTCCCTTGTACCATTAAGAACATTTATGTTTTTTGTTAGCGCTATCGGATCAATGGTTGTTAGTTTTCTCCCAATTTACTTTCAGTATAAAGGATTCTCTAGCTCTCAAATTGGCTGGTTTTTGGCAATTGGTCCATTTGTTGGCTTGATTGCGCAGCCGCTATGGGGATATGCTAGTGACAAGTATAAGACAGTTAAAAAAGTTTTATTTGCTTGTTTAATAGGATTTTCGGTAAGTGTTATTTGGCTGTTTCAGATTGATTCATTTTTATGGATTATTATAGCCGGATCTCTCTTTTTCTTTTTTTTCTCACCAGTTAATCCTCTGGCTGATAATCTGGCAAAAAGACAATCTCAGATTCACTCCGTTACATTTGGCTCAATAAGGATGTGGGGGTCTATAGGTTTTGCCCTCGTTTCATTATTTAGCGGCTTTTTACTTACGAAGTTTGGGATTGGATTTTTAGCCATCCCGATTACTGTTCTTGCAGTTTCTACTTGCTTACTTTCATTGACGTTAACTGATGCAAAAGCCGGTAGCAAAAAAGTGAACTATAAAGACATCGGTATGTTTTTTAAAGATCCAACCTTAACGGCATTTTTTATCTTGATTGCGTTAGTTTTGCTTACACATCGAACAAGTGATTCGTTTATTAGCTTATATTTGTTTGAAATAGGTGGAAACGAAATGTTAGTTGGATGGATATGGTTTATTGGTGTATCAAGTGAAGCACTTCTGTTTTTCTTAAGTGCCAAATGGTTTCGTTCTTCTAGCCCAATTATATATATTATAATCGCCTCAGTTCTTTATTGTATTCGCTGGATATTAACAGCACTTTCGCAGGATCCAACGATGCTCTTAAGTATTCAAGTTTTACATGGAATTTGTTTTGCTATTGTTTTTTTAGGTGCTCTTGAGTACTTGTATAAAGTCGTCCCTGAGGAGTTACAAGCAACAGGGCACATGGTATTCGTAGGTATTTCCTTTGGAATAACAGGAATCATCGGATCTTCAGTAGGAGGGATTATTTTTGAAAACTTCGGGGGATCAACGTTATATTTCTTACTAGCAGGATCTTCGTTTTTAGGGTTGATTGGTTTTCTTTTCTTTTATAAAAGGGAGAGGAAAACAGAAATTAAGCAAATTGAAGTGGAAAGTGTTAGTTAATAGATGGCCGCTGTGTAAAATGACAACATAGTGGCCTTTTCAAGGTTAAATTTAGAAAAATTAGCCATACAATCTCCTGCTATTCATATATATAAGTGAAGGGGGTTGTACAGTGAAATCTACAAGACCATTCATTTTAAAACTTATTTATATACCTATTCTTATAATCCTCCTCATGTTCTTCTTAATTGGCATTCTGATTTCGATGAATGTTACTGTGGATTCAAGAAGTATCCAGAGAACGATCGGTGAATTAAACACAGAACAGTTATTTGTACATTTTCTCCAGTTTGAAAATCATTATTTCTACCCAGAATCTGAAAACCCCTTATTAACAACATCTAATTTATCTACCTTAGCTATTCAGCTTGCAACAAGTGTAAAACCAACTGACGCAAGGACCTTTCTAGGAAATGAATTACCTGGTCTTAGATTATATGATACAGAGATAGCAGTTGCAGGTGAAGGAACCAATCTTAGCAACATACCATATGAATCACCACCACCAACTGAAATTTTACTTCAGGAAAGAAAAGTTGTGGAGGAAGAATTAAAGGGAAGAACAACAGATGATAATAATGAACAAATAACTAATCCAGAAGAAAAAACAGTGTTTATCTATCAGAGCCATAGCTGGGAGTCTTTTTTACCGTTATTGGAGGGTGCTGAACAGCCAAGTGAGGCAATAAGTTCAGATGAGCGTGTAAATGTAATTGGCCTTGGAAGTCGTTTAACTGAAAATCTAATGAAAAAGAAAATTGGTGTACAGCACGATAAAACCAATATGACTCAAGAGCTACAACAAAAAGGTTGGAAGTCAACGAAAGCATATACCGTTTCTGGAACAATTGTAGATCAAGCAGCGACGGCAACAAATAGTGAATATGTATATTACATTGATATTCATCGTGATTCTGCAAGAAAAAACATTACAACAAAAACTATTAATGGAGAGACTTACGCAAGACTCTATTTTGTTGTGGGAAAAGAAAATGAAAACTATTTAGAAAATCTTGATTTTGCAAAGACCTTACATCAAAAACTCGAAAAAAAATATCCAGGAATTAGTCGAGGTGTATTCTTAAAATCAAAAAGTGAGGGTAATGGTGTTTATAATCAAGATGTTTCTAATAAAGCAATGTTGATTGAAATAGGTGGAGTAGATAACAATCTTGATGAACTTGAAAGAACAGTTGATGTTTTTGCTGATATTCTTTCTGAATATCATTGGGAAAATCATGAGGCAAAAGAAGTGGATGGACAGTGACATTGGAGCAAAAGCCGGAATTTTATTGAAAAACCGGCTTTTGTTGTATATAGAGGTGTTAATTTAATAATATTTAATTTTGCTATTAGATTTAGGGTTTTTCCAATGCTTTCTCATAATTAAACAAACAATCCCGATAATGGTAATAAATAATATACTAACGTAAAAACCTGGTCGTATTGATTTTTCAAACAAGGTTCCGCTGATTGCAGCGAGAAGAAGAATTAAGCCAATATATCCTAAAATTTTATTCCAGACTTTTAGCTTCAGAAGTTTGAATGAAGAACAAATAATAAAGATCCAATTATATAGCAGCAAAATTCCTGCTGCTGTTGTAATATATTCGTAAATTTTTCCTGGTAACAATAAAGCAGTAACGATTGAGGCAATAAGCCCAACTGTTGCAAGGATTAATGAAGGTAAAGGTAAGCTTTTAAACTTTAACTTCTTTGAGAATACAGCTGGTGCATCCCCATCATCAGCAAGGGTAACAAGGAGGTTTGTTACTCCATATAAAGCGGCTGTCATTGTTGAAAAACCAGCAATAATAATGGCGCCATTAAAAACATGTGGGAAAAATGGCAAATTAAAGTCAGATAAAGCAGTGACAAATGGGCTTTCTTTGTCACTAAATTTATCAAATGCAACTAGTGAAACAGCAAGTCCTAAAGATAAAACATATACGGAAGTTAAGCTGATTAACATGAAAGATCCAGCTTTTGGTGCATCCTTTTTATCCTTTAATTGCATTGCTTTTAATCCAATAACTTCAATTCCGCCATATGCATAAAATGCATAAATGAGTGAAGAATAAAAGCCTTTAAAACCATCTGGGAATAGTTCCTTAGGTGCGACAGGTACACCTGTTGGTTTTGCGTCTCCACCACCTATCCATCCAAAGAGTGCAGCAAAGGCAAGAATGATGAACATAAGGATAGCAGCAAACTTCACAACAGCAAAAATGTCTTCCATTTTATCAAACCCACTCGTTCCAGAAATCACAACAAGGATGGAAAGTACCGCATACCCTGCTGAGAAAATCCATAAAGGAACATTAGGAAACCAAAATTGTGACAAAATAGCTAGTGCAGTTAATTGACTTCCCATTACAAGAATATTTGAACTCCAATAATTCCATCCACAACCAAATGCTGCCCACTTACCAAACGCTTTTCCAGCATAATAGCAAAATGAGCCTTCTTGTGGGTCTTTAGCAGTCATTTTTGCTAAAACATTATAAACAATAAAAGTTCCAAGGGCAGCTAATAAAAAGGAAAAAACTATGGAAGGCCCGGCAATTTTAACCCCAATTCCAGATCCTAGAAAATAACCTGTTCCAATAGTACATCCAATTCCAATTAGTGATAACTGCCACCATTTCAAGTTACCTTGTGATGTGTTTTTTTCAGACTTTTCCATACAATACCCTCCCAAAAACTCCCTAATAAATAGGGTTTCAAAGAATTGATTTTATTATGTAAAGTTTCGGTTGCTATCCGAAATAGAAGGCTAAGCGTCATTTAAAAACCCCTTACAATAGTAAGGGGAATATTATTAGACAAGCGAATTGAAGGAAAAGCCATCAACTGCTGAAATTCTTCCTCTCCACCATGTTCCGCGGTTAAGAGTTTCTTGACTGTTTGTATTTAGATATTTAGCATCTTTAAGGTGAATAAAGGTGAAAGGAGTCGAATTGTCTTTAGACTCTTTATCAGATTCTTCTTGTTTCTGCTTGGCGTATTCTTCTTTTAAATCATGAAACTTCTTTGAAATAATTTTTGACATTGTACTATCATGGAAATTCTTCGATGCTTCAGTAATTCCTTCGTAATAGGCAGTTGCCCCGATAAGAGTTCCTGAGACAACAGTTCCGTTCACGCTTAAAGTAACATCAACTTCAACACCGTCTTGCTCTACTAGATCTAAAAACATCAAAATAATAGCATCATCAGTACCTGTTTGTTTTTGCTCTTTTTCTTTTGCCATATTGAAACACCTCGCAAATAAACGTTGGTAAAGTTATCATGCCCTAAAAAGCAGGTGATTCTTACTCCATTTTTTAACATTTAATCATAGTGGACAACTCCCTTCATATAATGTACAAGTCCGGTAAAAAGGGAGTGTGTGGTTTCATTGAG
Source organism: Metabacillus sp. YM-086 (assembly GCF_048059995.1). NCBI lineage: Bacteria > Bacillati > Bacillota > Bacilli > Caryophanales > Bacillaceae > Metabacillus > Metabacillus sp. YM-086. The sequence goes on from NZ_JBLUOI010000040.1 coordinate 31,563, forward strand.
TATCAGCATATTAGTTAGCTACATTTTTTTAGGGTTATCCTTAGCTGCTCCGATTGGACCAGTTAATTCTGCAAGATTAGACAAAGGAATAAAGAATGGATTTTGGCATGCTTGGATTGTAGGAGCAGGAAGTATGATTGCAGATGCTATTTTTATGCTCTTTGTTTACCTTGGTATGGTGAATTTTCTAGATATACCCTTTGTCCAAATTTTTCTATGGTTATTTGGTGGATTTATTCTTATTTATTCAGGTATTGAGAGTATTCTAGGTGTGAATAAGGTTAATCTTACAATAACCCGTAAAAAGGATTCCTTAACAAAATGCTTTTTTACTGGGTTTATGATGTCTATAACAAGCCCACTTTCCATTCTGTTTTGGTTAGGGATTTATGGATCAGTATTAGCTAAAACGATCCAAATGAATGGTACGAGCCAATTATTGGTGTACAGCTGTATGATTTTTGTAGGGCTAACATTGTGGGATGTTTTTGTTGCTGGTCTTACAACAGGATTCCGTAAATTTTTAAATGATACTAGCTTAAAAGTAATCTCAATTATCTCTGGTGCTTCACTTTTAGGTTTTGGACTTTATTTTGGCTATCAAGGGCTGAAAGCGCTCTTTAGTTTCTAATTCCAATGATGTAATTGATCATTGGAAATAAAAGTTAGCAAAGCGATTGCCTTTATTCAATCGCTTTTTTCTTTTAAACTTATACTATTAAGAGGAAAAAGCTAATGTGGGTGAAAGGAGAACTTATGGCATCAATAATCGAATTAAAACACGTTTCACTAAAAAGAAATGGTCAATGGATTTTGAAGGATATTAATTGGGAAATCAAAAAGCATGAACATTGGGTGTTGTATGGACTAAATGGTGCTGGAAAAACAGCTCTCTTAAACATGCTTTGTGCGTATTATTTTCCAACTGAAGGAGATGTAAAAGTATTAGGAAAGGTATTTGGTCGTGATTATTTAGCGGAAAAACTTCGTCAAAAAATCGGACTAGTATCGACAAAGCTACAACAGAAATTTTATCCTTCAGACACTGCATTTGAAATTGTATTAAGTGGTGCTTTTGCTTCAATCGGACTTTATGATAAACCAACAGAAGAAATGAGACAAAAAGCGATTGGACTATTAAAAGAACTGAGCTGTTTACATTATGCGGATAGAGCATATGAAACTTTGTCACAGGGAGAAAGGCAGCGAGTTTTAATTGCTAGAGCTTTAATGTCAGAGCCTGAGCTTTTAATTTTAGATGAACCGACAACAGGTTTAGATTTTCTTGCACGTGAACAGCTATTAGAATCAATAGAGGGCATGATGAAGAAGGAATCCGCACCAACTCTTCTTTATGTTACTCATCATGTTGAAGAGATCTTGCCAATCTTTTCTCATACTCTTTTATTAAAAAGTGGAGAAGTATTCGATTCTGGTGAAACAAATGAGATGCTATCTGCTGGGAAGCTCTCAGCGCTTTTTGATTCTGACGTTTCAGTAATCTGGGATGAAGGACGTGCAAGTTTAAGGAAAAAAGTTCAAACCATTGATGCAGAATAGTACTCGCTCTTTCTTAATAAAATTAGAAATAAGGCCTACATCTTTTACGATTACAAAGAAGGTGTTCGAAATGTTTCTAAAATCCTTTGAAACGAAACAAATGCTTGAGGCAATCTTAGAGAGTATTGATGAAGGAATTCATGCTGTTAATTCTGAAGGGATAACAATTTTTTATAATCAAGTAGCTGCAAAACATGACGGAGTTGAAGTGGAGGAAGTACTTGGAAAGCATGTTCTTGAGGTATTTCCTTCATTAAACTGGCAAACAAGTACCTTACTTAAGGTCATTGAGACAGGAAACTCAATTTATCAGCAATCTCAAACCTATAAAAATAGTAAAGGCCAGCTAATTGATACGGTAAATACTACTTTACCTATTAAAGTTGGGAATAACATTGTTGGGGCAGTTGAAATTGCCAAGGATTTTACAAAAGTAAAACAACTTTCTCAAAAGCTTCTTGAACTTCAGGAAAAAATGAATGGGCAACAATCAAAGCCAATAACCATTTCAGGAGCAAAGTATGAGTGGGACCATTTTGTAACTGCTTGTGAAGAAATAAATGAATTAAAGAGATTGGCTAAAAAGGCTGCCAATAGTACATCACCGGTTATGGTATATGGTGAGACTGGCACAGGAAAGGAATTAATGGTTCAAGCCATTCATAATGGTTCAGTAAGAAAAAATGGGCCATTTATTGCTCAAAATTGCTCTTCTTTGCCTGAATCATTACTTGAAAGTATTTTATTTGGAACGAAAAAAGGAAGTTACACAGGAGCGGTCGATCGGGCGGGATTATTTGAGCTTGCTCATGGTGGAACGCTGTTTTTAGATGAGATTCATACAATGCCTTTGGATTTTCAAGCAAAGCTGTTACGAGTCCTGGAAGATGGAGTTATTAGGCGAGTTGGAGGTGTTGATTCATATTCAGTAGATGTAAGAGTTATTGTCGCGATGAACGAGCATCCTTACATTTGTATGGAAAAGAAGCAATTAAGGACTGATTTATATTATCGTCTAAATGTTTTCTTTCTTGAACTTCCTCCTTTAAGAAAAAGAACGGGAGATATTCCTCTATTAATTCATCATTTTATTCAAAAATATAACTACAATTTCGGTAAACTTGTGATTCATATTGATGAGAAAGTGATATCACTGCTAGAAGGTCATTCCTGGCCAGGAAATGTTAGAGAACTTGAGCATGTAATTGAATATGCGATGAACATGGTAGAAAATGAGGATACATTAACAATTCACCATCTACCTTCCTTTATTAAAGATAAAATTCCTGCTGAAAAGGATGTAATAAAATCCTTTCGTGAAGTTGTTGAGAAAACAGAGAAAGACTTAATTCAACAAGCACTACACAAAACAAATGGAAATGTGCTTAAGGCCTCTGAGCTCCTTGAACTCCCAAGACAAACTCTTCAATATAAAATGAAAAAATATAAAATTCACTAAATGAGGTGGATACAATGACCTTGACTTCCGAAACGAAGAAAATTTCAACATCTCGTTATGTCATGCAACTGTATTTAGACTATTTTAATGAACGAATTCGCGTCGATCATTACCGGGGAAATATGACAATGATTTTGCAGGAAATAGAAAGATTAAGCGCAGAAAATACCTTTCAAAAAATTATTTTTTACACACGCCCTGAGCAGTGGATGGACCTTTTATCAAAAGGATATGAGTTGGAAGCAGTAATAAAAGGATATTTTAATGGTGCTGATAACATGATTATGACAAAGTATATAGATGATAAAAGAAGAACAAGTGAACACTGGATTCAAGAGAATACTATTCTTGAAAAAGTCTTTCAAAAAGAAAGACAAATAAATGAAACAGACTTACCTGCTCATTATCATTTCCGCAAAGCTGAAATAAACGATGCTGAACAACTGGCTAATTTATATGGTAAGGTGTTTGAAATTTATCCAATACCGATGAATAATAAAGACTATGTAAAAAAAATGATTAATGCGGGCAATCTTTTTTATGTAGTGGAAAGCAACAACTTAATAGTTAGTGCTGCTTCTGCAGATGTGAACATTGATTTTAAAAATGCTGAGTTAACAGACTGTGCAACATTGCCAGAACATAGAAAGTACGGGTTAATGAAAATGCTGTTATTATTTCTTGAAACTGATTTACGCAATAATGGGATTTTTTGTGCATTTTCAATTGCGAGATCACTATCCTTTGGGATGAATGCAGCGTTTTATCAGCTTGGTTATGAATACAATGGGAGATTGACTAAGAACTGTTATATATTTGATAAGCTTGAAGATATGAATGTATGGGTGAAAGATCTCTCTCATTAACTGCCGAGTTTTTATCATGCTGCCGAATATTCAGCAAGTTTCATAAGCGTTGTTTGCCCGAATCTTGGCACTTGCTGCTTTTTTTATTAAGAAAAAGAATATCTTTTAATGAAGAGTAGACATAAATTTTTTTCCAGATGCTTAAACATAACGATTTATCTAAAGAAAATGTTTTCCCTTCTTATAGTTGGCACAAATCTTGCTTAATAATTTGTGAATAGCAAATATAAGGGGGAAATCTTCATGTTGCATGATTTATATAAACCGGACCGTCATTGGAAGGAAATTAGTTTATGGAAAGATGTTACGGATGAAAAATGGAATGATTGGATTTGGCAGTTAACAAATACAATTCGAACTCTTGATGATTTAAAACAAGTCATTGACTTAACACCTGAGGAAGAAGAGGGTGTTAAAATATCTACAAAAACTATACCACTTAATATTACTCCTTATTATGCATCACTTATGAATCCAGCTGATACGAGATGTCCAATTCGAATGCAATCTGTTCCGATTAGCCAAGAAATAAAGAAAACCAAATATGACTTAGAAGATCCGTTAGAGGAAGATGAAGATTCTCCTGTAGCAGGTTTAACACATCGTTATCCAGATCGTGTGCTTTTTCTCGTTACGAACCAATGCTCCATGTATTGCCGTTACTGTACCCGCCGTCGTTTTTCGGGGCAAATTGGGATGGGGGTGCCTAAGAAGCAACTAGATGGGGCAATAGACTATATTCGTAATACACCAGATGTTAGGGATGTTCTATTATCTGGTGGAGATGGACTTTTAATAAATGACACAATTTTAGAATATATTTTAAAAAATTTGCGTGAAATCCCACATGTGGAAATCATTCGGATTGGCACAAGAGCACCTGTTGTGTTTCCGCAACGAATAACAGAAAACCTTTGTAATATTTTAAAAAAATATCATCCTGTTTGGTTAAACACACACTTTAATACTTCTATTGAGATAACAGAAGAATCTAAGCGTGCTTGTGAAATGCTTGTTGATGCAGGTGTGCCTGTCGGCAATCAGGCTGTTATTTTAGCGGGAATAAATGACAGTGTGCCGATCATGAAAAAACTCATGCATGACTTGGTCAAAATTAGAGTCCGGCCTTATTACATTTATCAGTGTGATCTGTCAGAGGGGATCGGTCACTTTAGAGCGCCGATTTCTAAAGGATTAGAAATCATCGAAGGCTTACGTGGGCATACGAGCGGTTATGCTGTTCCAGCCTTCGTTGTTGATGCTCCTGGTGGTGGAGGGAAAATTACGTTACAACCAAACTATGTGATTTCCCAAAGTCCGACTAAAACGGTACTACGAAACTTTGAAGGAGTAATCACAACGTATCCAGAACCGGAAAAGTATATTGCAGGGCGTGCAGATGATTACTTTAATGAGATTTATGGTGCGGAAAATATCAAACCGTCTAAAACTGGAATTACCTCTCTATTAAATGATGAGAAATTTAATCTTGTACCAGAGTCATTGGAACGTCTTCACCGTAGACAAAGTTTCCAAGAAGATCCGAATTATTCAACATTAAAAGATAAGCGTGAAAAGCGAGATGAGTTAAAGGAGAAAAAGTTTCAGGCACAACAAAAGAAAGAGAGTTAGTTAGTAAACAGAGGGCAAGGGAGGTGTCATCATTTTAAATGAAATGTGAATGGTGTGAATCCGCTAATGTAACAAAGATAACCTGTACGGTTTTTTGGGAGCTGCCTGATGGAACACGTGCCATTGAAATTACTGATACACCTGGTGTGAAATGTGCCTCATGTGGGATGGAATATCAAGATGAAAAAATAATTGAGGAGCTAGAAGATCAGTTATTTCTTATTGATACAAAGAAAGTGGATAAAGTGATTTCTTTCCAATCGTTAATGACAATGCCAAGGTTATTAAAACGTAACTATTTTAAATTTTAGCGTTGTTTATGTAAAAGAAAGAGGCGATCGTATGAAGCGGTCATTATTAATTAAACCAACCATGAATGAGCAATATCCAACAGTGAGTTATGGGAAGGGGATTTATTTATACGATAATAAGGGCAAGCGATATATTGACGGATCCTCAGGTGCAGTTACAGCGAGCCTTGGTCATGGGGTAAACGAAATTATTAAAAGCATGCAGAATCAAGCAAATAAAGTTTCATTTGTTTATCGTTCTCAATTTACTTCAGAGCCTGCTGAACGTCTGGCTGAGAAATTAAACAAACTAGTTGATGCTGATGAAGATTATTGGTCCTTTTTTGTAAATAGTGGATCAGAAGCAACGGAAACGACGATGAAGGTTGCCATTCAATATTGGCAGGAGCAAGGGAATTTTAAGAAGCAAAGAATTTTGTCGCGGTGGGTGAGCTACCATGGAATCACCCTCGGTGCGTTATCTATGTCTGGGCACATAAATCGCAGGGAACGATTTGTTTCCTTACTTGAGGATTATCCCTCTGTTACAGCTCCTTATTGCTACAGATGTTCTTTTGATAAAACCTATCCAACTTGTCAGTTAATGTGTGCACATGAAGTGGAAGCAGCAATAAAAAGAATCGGAGCTGATCATATTGCTGCTTTCATCGCTGAGCCAATTATTGGTGCAGCAGGAGGTGTGATCGTACCTCCGGATGGATATTATCAGAAAGTTAGAGAGATATGCGATCGCTACAACATTTTATTTATAGCAGATGAAGTGATGACGGGAATCGGGAGAACTGGAAAAATGTTCGGCCTGGATCATTGGGGAGTAAAGGCTGATATTATTGCACTGGGAAAAGGAATGAGTGCGGGATTTACCCCTATTGCTGCAACACTCGTAAGTGAAAAAGTGATGAAACCGATTCTACAAGGCTCAAATTCTATCATGAGTGGCCATACGTATAGTGCCAACCCTCAATCAGCAGCAAGTGCTTTAGCTGTTTTAGAATATATTGAAAATAATAACCTTGTAGATAAGGTAAAAGAAAATGGCACATACTTGCTGAAAAGACTTAAAGAAGAAATAGCCAACCTTGAAATAATTGGCGATATACGTGGGAAAGGACTAATGATTGGGGTTGAGTTTGTTTCTGACAAAAATATAAAGCAGTCATTTCATAATAATGGTACTGTTACGAACAAGGTTGTAAAAAAAGCTAGAGAAAAAGGCTTATTAATCTATCCGTCCTCCGCAGGTCAAGATGGGGTAGGTGGAGATGCGATTATCATTTCTCCTCCCTTTATTATCTTAAAAGAAGAAATAGAGGAACTTGTTTCTATTCTTAAGGAAGTTGTCTCCGAAATTCAGAAGGAGCTAGGACTAACAGGGGGAACAGACCATGAAGCAATCAATGTCAAAAAAGAGGGTAAATAAGGTTGGGAGTTTAGATGAAGGTTTTTCCCGTATTAGTGATGGATGTTCACTTATGTTTGGTGGATTTGGGGGAGTAGGAAATCCACCAACTATTATAAATGGCATACTTCAAAAGGGAATAAAGGATTTAACACTCATAGGAAATGATGCTGGATTTCCTACAATAGGAATTGGGAAAGTGGTCAGTCAAGGAAGGGCGAAAAAAATGATTGTCTCCCATATTGGGTCAAATCCGATTGCAGGGCAGTTAATGATAGATGAGAAAATGGAAGTTGAATTTTGTCCTCAAGGAACATTGGCAGAACGAATTAGGGCAGGTGGAGTTGGTCTTGGAGGAATTTTCACTGATATCGGGATTGATAGCATGATTGAAGAAGGAAAACAAAAAATCAAGATAAACGGTCAAAGCTATTTAGTAGAAACAGCACTCACTGCAGATGTTTCAATTGTTTACGCCAAAAAAGCAGATACCTTCGGAAATCTTGTTTATGAAACAAGTGCCCGAAATAACAATCCTTTAGTAGCGATGGCTGGTCGATATACAATCGTCGAAGCTGAACAAATTGTCGAAACAGGAGAACTTGACCCAGAAAGCATCATCACACCAGGCGTATACGTAGACATCGTCGTACAAAGCGAAGGGATCGATTGGAAATGGGCTTGGGAGTGATGGTGCCTGTCACTTCCCGGGTTTTGACTGTTTATGTCGAAATTCGTTAAGGGGAGGTTAGAAAAGTGATGGCAGAATTAGATGCTAGAAATAGAATTGCCAAACGTGCAGCTAAGGAAATTGAAGAAGGCATGATTGTTAATTTAGGAATTGGAATTCCTTCACTGGTACCAAATCATTTACCCGAAAAACTACAGGTTATGTTTCAGGCAGAAAACGGAATTTTAGGAATGGGTGAGTCACCCAAAAAAGGAGAAGAAAATCCAACTTTGTGCAATGCAGCTGGTTTTCCGGTGAGCATCGTACCGGGAGCATCTTATTTTGATAGTGCCACAGCTTTTGGAATGATTCGTTCAGGATATTTAGATATGACCATTCTTGGTGGACTGCAAGTGAGTGAAGAAGGTGATTTGGCAAACTGGATTGTACCTGGTAAACGAATACCCGGTATTGGTGGGGCGATGGAGTTAGCTAAAAAAGCGAAAAAAGTCATTGTTTTAATGAATCATTGTGATAAAAAAGGGCAGTCCAAAATTGTTAAAACATGTACACTTCCTTTAACCGCAAAAAGGTGTGTTAGCATGATTATTACAGAAATGGCGGTAATTGAAGTAACAAATGAGGGTTTACTGTTAAAAGAAGTGATGGAACCTTATTCAGTTGAAGAAGTTGTAAGTCTAACAAATGCTAAATTACAACTATCAGAAAATAGTAAGAATAGTATCTACTAAATAGAGATGGGGGATGAAGGGTGAACGAAGAACGAGAGATGCTTCGGGCACAAATAAACCAATGGCTTACTAATAATCATGATCATGGAATAAAGCTATTACAAAAATTAGTTCAAGAAAATAGTATTCAGGGGAATGAGCGAAAAGCTCAAACAATTGTTATTGAAAAGCTACGTAAAATTGGTTTAAAAGTTGATGCGTGGGAGCCTGAGGGGAAACAGCTAGTTGAACATCCTTATTTTGCATCACCAAGAAATGAATTTAAAGGCAGTTTAAATGTTGTTGGTGTATTAAAGGGAACTGGTGAAGGTCGTTCTCTTATATTAAACGGACATATTGATGTTGTGCCCGAGGGTGATGTAACACAGTGGGATCAACAACCTTATAGCGGGAAGGTTGTTGATGGAAAGCTTTATGGTCGTGGTGCAACAGATATGAAGGGTGGAAATGTTTCCCTCCTTTTGGCATTATCTGCTCTACGTGCACTGGGTATTCCATTGAAGGGAGATGTTATTTTTCAAAGTGTAATAGAAGAAGAAAGTGGAGGCGCTGGCACACTAGCAGCGATACTAAGAGGTTACCAGGCTGATGCTGCCCTCATTCCTGAGCCGACAAATATGAAAATATTCCCGAAGCAGCAGGGATCAATGTGGTTTCGGTTAAATGTTAAAGGTCTAGCTGCACACGGAGGAACACGGTATGAAGGGGTCAGTGCGATTGAAAAATCTATGGTCGTTATTGAACATATTAAAAAACTTGAAAAAAGTAGAAATGAGCGTATTACAGATCCCCTCTACAAGAATATCCCTATTCCTATCCCAATTAATATAGGGAAAATTGAAGGTGGAGATTGGCCCTCATCTGTCGCTGATCTTGTCAAGTTAGAAGGAAGAGTAGGAATTTCTCCCGATGAGACGATAGAGCAAGCTCAAAAAGAATTTGAAAAGTGGATTCAGGCCCTGGAAAAAGTAGATCCGTGGTTTGCTAAATATCCAGTTTCTCTTGAATGGTTTGGAGCAAGATGGGTTCCGGGTTCAATTGATCTTAATCATCCATTCATGTCTTCATTATCAAAAAGCTACTCAAAAGTTACAGGTGAGCAACCAGTTATTGAAGCATCTCCATGGGGAACTGATGGTGGCTTGTTAACTACAGTTGGTTCAACTCCAACCATTGTGTTTGGGCCGGGTGTTACTGAAAAAGCGCACTACCCAAATGAATACATTGAAATTGAAAAAGTATTTGAAGCAGCTGAAATTATTGCGCTAACAATTGTTGACTGGTGTGGAGTTGAACGGTAGATTCGGTTTCATTTAAGGTAACTTACTAACTGAAGAAGAGCAATGGGCGAAGGTTCGCCACGTTATTGACATTGCGAGTAGTGCTTGGAAGTAGTTCGACAAGTGACAGGTACGACCCGAAGTATGTCGAATGAAAGAGGCTGTACCAAATTGGTAAGGCCTCTTTTGCTTGTTTAATGTATCAAATCATTTTTTGTATCAATATAGATGCTTCCGTCTTTCTGAATTTGAGCATAAAATACGTCTGAAATAGATTGGATTCCGGATTGTTGCAATTGCTGTTCAAGCCATTCTTGATTTAGATTTAATTTTTGCAGGTTTTTTGAGATTACTCTTCCGTCATTAATTACCTCAGTAGCTATTGGAAAATAAACAGGTTTTATTGATTGTATATTCATATCCGCTTTCGTTAATGGTTGTTGGGCTTCTTTCTTCATAACGGATATCTTACCATCCGTTTCGAAAATAGCATAATCAACATCAAGGACTGAAAATACATTTTTCTGTCTAAGTAAGGCATTTAAAGCATTAACATCCAGGCGAACTTTACGAAGTTCATCCTCCATAATTTTCCCATTCTTAATCAAAATTCGCGGCTGTCCCTCAATGACTGTACGTACTCTCTTCGATTTGATGTCAATATAACCAAGAGCAATTGTAAAAAGACTCCACCCGGCCAATGCTATAATGCCGTTTCTAATTGAAACTGTTGAATTAATTACTAATGAAGCACCAATAGTACCGATCGCAATCCCAGAAACGAAATTGAAAAAAGTCATTTGAGAAATTTCTTTTCTGCCCATTATTCTTGTCAAAACTAATAGCGTTGTAAAGGTAATAGCAATTCTTGATATTAATTCTGTGACGGACATATTCATTCTCCTAAATGATATTTATTTATTATTAATCTTTTTCCTTTTAGCTCAAATTATGTATTTTATTTCACATCACAATGAAATTGTTAATAGATTCTAACAGTTAAAGAGATTTAATGAAAAATCTCGCCATCAAATTGTAATAAATTTCCTTTGTGAACTCCTATTTCTTCCTAATTTTTCTTATATAATAGAAGAAAGGAGGTATTCATTATGCATGCTATATCAAAGAAAAGCCTAATTAGTTTTTTTATTCTTCTTTCATTAATTATCACAGCCAATACCATGCTGTATCGTGTGGAATTTGCGAAACCGCTTCCGAATGGGGTTGCACTAGGTTCTTTGTTTGATTTTATTATTGTTATTCCATTATTAGCTTACTTTTTTATCATCAGAAAACGTTACTCATTAAAATATTTACTTCCCGTTGCATTAGCAGGCTATGGAGTTGCTTATCTCGTTGTACCGAACGGACTACTTTCTTCCTATTCGTTTGTGAAATATCTGCTTTTTGCGGGGGAAGCTGCATTACTATTACTAGAGCTTTATATTGTCTATAAATTAATAACAAAAATACCCGCTATCTTAAAAAGAGTAAAAACACATCAAACAGAAATTCCTACTCTGCAATATCGAATAGAACAGTCTATTTATCATGAGTTAAAGCCTTCACGATTCTTAAATATCATCGTATCTGAGCTTTCTATGTTTTATTTTAGTCTTTGCACTTGGAGAAAAAAATCACTAACAATACGTAATAATCAAGAAATGTTTACGTACCATAAAAAAACAAGCTCTATGGCATTAAATATCATGCTGATTCACGCTTTGATACTCGAATCTGTAGGGTTTCATTTTCTGCTTCATTCTTGGAATGAGGTTGTGGCTATCATCTCACTCGTTTTGAATGTGTACACCCTTTTCTTTTTATTAGCTGAAATTAACGCAATTCGTCTAACACCTTTTATAATCACTGACCGTTTTGTGTCTCTACAGATTGGATTAGGAAAGCAGCTAATCGTACCTTTAGAAGAAATAAAAAGCATTCACTATTATGATGGTCCCGAGAAATTGTCCAAAGAAGAGAGAGAAAAGGTATTTGATGCAGTACTACCTGATTTTATGAAAGAAAAGCCAATTTTTGAAATCGAATTTACTTGTGAGCAGGAAGCCAAATTCATGTATGGCTTTAAGAGAAAAGTAAAGAAAGTACATCTTTCACCGGATGAACCTGAAAGATTTTATCAAGCGTTAATAAGAAAAATAGAGGACTAATGAAACCGTAGATATATTTGTTCAGTTCAAGTTAATAATAAATGATCGACACTAAAAAACCCCACTATATGAAGGTGGGGTTTAAGTGTTCGTTGAGATTAATTGCTTTAATGGGTTAAGCATATATTCATGTAATATAACAACTCTCGATGAATGTGCAAAATGTTCTTCAAAAGTGAATAGGAAATCTTGATAAAACGAAAGAAAGCACTCGGCATTACAAACATTTTGTTTAGTGAAAATTCCGGATCGATTTAATAATACATTTTCATATTTTAAAGAAAGTCTTTTTATGGGCTTTAAGAGCTTTTTAACATCACGTATCCGATATATTTCGCGTAATTGTTCTGTTATCTCTTTCGCATCTTGTTGCAGCTGTTTAGAAAGCTTTAGGTTTATCATCCTAATGTCTTTAGGTGATTCTTCTTCAAAGATAAATTGTTTTAGCATAATCATGTCAGACTTGATTGGTTCACACAAATAACTTTGGTAGATACGAAATGTATTGTAAGCATCATACATAGGGTTGTGCTTTTCACCTAGAAACTCTAATCCGTACAGAGCTAATCCATCCTCAACCGATATATTATTCTTAGAAACTCTTTTTTTGAAAATATCTTGAAAGTCTGTATATCGTGTTTCGATTTTTCTAATTGTCCGTTCTGGGATGCTATGTTTTAATGAATCGATTTTTAAACGTGATAAATCACTTGGAGACCAGGAAAAATATTGAGACTTCTTTAACCCGCCAACCCATTCAAGAAAATCAGCAAAAACGTCTTTAAAATCACTAGCTTTTTCTAAATCAGAATCATCAATACCCGTTAACCTTTTGCAGAAGTCAGTTAATGGATTTCTATTTTCTGGTCGAATATATCGATCAAAATATGAAGTTTCTTCTGAATCTAGCTCATATTTTACCGCACCCAAACGAATGGCTTCCATCTTCTCAAAAGCCATCCCTTGATCAGAGCATAACATCTCGAAATCAAAGAAAATATATTGTTTAATGTCCGCCATTCATTTCCCCCCCTTTAACAGGTAATTATATGGGGGAAAGTTTAAAATGAAAAGATCCAATAAGTGTAAAATGAAAGTATGTCTAATATTACAATTAGCCTTTTACATCGTTTAAAAAGTAAAAGCATAAGAAGATACTCAAATATCTACTTATGCTTCTTATTTTATTTGTTCAAAAACCATTTTAAGAAAGGCGGTAATTTCTTGTCTACGATTTTTAATTCATCCATTAATAATTTGTCTTGATGGTCTGTTATCCAATTTTCAAGTTCTTTTTTTGTGTTTAGTTGGGTATAGTAAGTTTCTCCCTTTTTACCTACCGCATTGACAACAAACCGACATGTGTTCCCCATAAATGCCCACCTTTATGAAAATAATCTATCCATTTAGCATTATAACAAGGGAAAAATTAATTTCTAGCCTTTACTTATAAGAAAGAAGGGAGTAAAATTTAACTCTTTACCTTAATTATAGTAGGACCTCTTGTACCTCGATCGGACTTAGAGCATTTGACTGATCAATATAAATAAAAGCATTGTATCTATTTGACATGATTGATGGTACATAATTTCCATAATGTTCGTAAGCAGGATTATAGACAACTCCGATTGCTCGATGAGCAATCGTCTTATTGAAAAGATGCTTATTTTGTTCATTGAATACTAAATATTTATCATATGAACCTGCTTGATACATACAGTCTTCCCAACTGCCAGATTGAGCGGGAGGGGTGACCATTTTCTCAAGGTTTACACCCCATTGATCTGCTGCAATAACTGTTCCACGATGTGTACCAAATCCAATAATAAAAAGCTTGTCTTCTCCTTTTTGTTCCCTTAAGAGCTGCCCTACGTTAACAATCCCTTCATTAGCCATATCTGTTGCACGTGCGTCCCCAACATGGGTGTTATGCTCCCAAATAATACCCTTTGCATTTTCTCCATAAAATTGATGAATTTTATTAATGATTTCTACCATATGACGGTCACGAATATTCCATGATTCATTATCATTCAATACCATTGTTCGGTAATAATTTTCAGCATTTGCTGTAATGATGGCATTTACTTCAAGGTCTAATTCATTTTCTTTATTACTTGAATAATTTGATTTATTCAGACGGATATCGGTTAATAATTTGGAAACCTCCTCGTGACAACCTTCACCATAAAATGAAGCAGAAATTCCGTATTTTTCAGGGCGGCGATTAAATGGTTCAAAGCAAGCAAAAGCTTTTTTTACTGTTTCAACGTGAGAAGGAGTTGTTCTTTCTAAATACTTAATAATTTCATCAATTGATTCCCATAAAGAGTAAACATCTATTCCGTAGAAACCAACCTTTTTGTCATCAGGTTGATGTTGATTATATTTTTTTAACCATTCAATTAAATCAATCATTTCCTCATTGGCCCACATCCATGTTGGCCAGCGATTAAAGGATTTTAGCACATCACGTGCATGTGAGGATTGTTTATCAATACCTTTAATATATCTATTTACTTGTTGACATGCAGGCCAGTCACCTTCAACTGCAACATATGTAAATCCTTTTTCCTTTATAAGTTTTTTCGAAAGTTCTGCTCTCATTGTGTAAAACTCAGAAGTGCCATGAGAAGATTCCCCGAGAAGGACAAATTGGTGGTTACTAAATTCGTTTATCAAAGAATCTAAATCCTCTGATTCATGTATTGGCTTAGAATAATCTTTAATCGCTTGAATTAATTTGTTGGGCATTTTTCATTCCCCTTTAATTATTGTTTGTATTCAGCATGATAAGAGTTTTCACCAGAATGAACAGACAATAAGGTGTCTGCGTAGCCGACAAGTCGATTAACTATTTCATCAGAAATCGAATAAACAAGTTGGTGATGTTTTCTAATATGTAATTCAGGATCATCAAAGATAATAGTAGTATTGATAAAAATGTGCTTCGTATCAAAAAGATTGTAGTGGATAATTGTTTTTCCAGCAGCTCCACCTGTTAAAGGATCTTTATAACTTGGTAAAAAAACATACCATTCCTCTGCAGAAGGTGAGCGAAAGTTTTTAGTATAGGTCATTCCTTTTATTTCTTCTTCAATTTTAAGCTTTAGGCTTTCGTCCATTACTTCTATAATGTTATCCTTCATCACTGATCTCCTTCGGTTTAATCAGCAGGGTTCGCATCAACTGCAATTTCATACGCATCTAATACGATATTCTTTTTAATTGGATCTGAAACTCCAACAAGATATTGACCATCTTCTTCGTCTAAAACCTGCATAATGATGGAATCATCATCATTATCTTTTGATGTTAATAGGGCATAGGTTTCAGCTTCCACAGCAAGTAATGCTTCAACTGAGAACGTTCTTTCTTTTCCGTACTCATCTTCGACTGTAATAAAATCCCTTTCTTGCTCCAAAGTCATTTTACACACCTCCAAATTGTCAAAAGTAGTTTATCCTAATTAGAATCATTTAATGAGATTGAGAGGGGAATTACTTACTTAGAAGAATAAAAAATAATAGCCCATAATTTGGATCTTTTCTTTTATAAATTGAGATGATTGTTTCCGTTGCCGAGAAAACCTAGTAAATACAATTAAGATATTGACACATGATTAACTAGTGTGATAAATTATAAATCCTGATTCACTCGAAACAAGACAAGTCAAATAAGTTTTTTATAAAAAGGTCTTGAAATTTTTCGTGAAGTTATTATAATAATATTTGTCCTTGAAAATTGTCTGGTAATGATGGCGAAGAGGTCACACCCGTTCCCATGCCGAACACGGAAGTTAAGCTTTTCAGCGCCGATGGTAGTTGGGGGATTCCCCCTGTGAGAGTAGGACGTTGCCAGGCGTATCCATTTTTAGGTCATGCAACAATTAAAATATGGCCCATTGGTCAAGCGGTTAAGACACCGCCCTTTCACGGCGGTAACACGGGTTCGAATCCCGTATGGGTCA
>NZ_JBLUOI010000041.1:0-46973 GCF_048059995.1 Metabacillus sp. YM-086
TCTTTATTAGCGGCAGCTTCTTTTCAGGTTTTAAAAATTTGTAGTGATTTTCAAGTAGAAAGTCAACCGCATTCTTCAGCAGAAAGAATTTTCTTTATTTGTAAAAAAACAAAGGTGAACTCTTAATAAGAGTTCACCTGAAAATTTTTTTATAATATAGAAGGAGTTTATCTTTCTGATAGAGAATTACTTATTTGGAATCTTGCTAAACTGAACAGACACTTCTTCTATATCTTCATAATACTTTTCGTGTGTTGCTTGAAATATTTTTTCAAACATTTCTCCCACTTCATCTTCCAATACTTTGATTCCTTTACCAGTAACCCCACCTTTTACACATACTTTATCTTGTAGAGTAGGAAGGGTATATATTTCTGTTTCCAACAACTTGCCCATACCAACGATCATTTCACTTGCCAAAAGAACAGCCTGCTCTTTGGTTATATTCGTTTCCGCAACTGCACCATCTACAAATCGTTGAAGTAAATAGCTGAAAAAAGCTGGCCCACAGCTAACGATATCAGAAGATACTCTGGTAATATCATCTTCAATTTGAACAGGATTTGAAATTTGTTCAAATAATTCTTCAATTGTTGTTTTTGTCTCCTTATGACACGAATTTCCGTAAGTAATTAGCGAAACCCCGGAGAAAGCCCGGTTCGTTATACTTGGTATCGCTCTTGTAACCTGACATTCTACAAGTGATTCTAGTTGATCAACATTAATAGGACTAGTTATGGATATTATGCATTTATTAGGTGTTAAAAGGTGGTCAAGACTCTTTAAAAGGGGGTGAATATCTAATGGTTTGACACAAATGAAAATTAAATCAGAATGTTTTACTACTTCCTCAGCTGTTTCTACCACATTTGTTTTTGGATATAAACTCTTTATCGCTTCAGCTTTAGACATCGTTCGATTCATCATATAAATGAATGAGGGTTTAATTGCACCCGACTCAATAAATGATTCAATTAATATTCTCCCCATATTTCCTGTTCCAACAAAACCTACATTCAAAGTATATCCCCTCCTTAGAATGCAATTCTCTCATACACGATATGTTTTGTAGTGATGTTTTATGATTAATTTTTAAAGGAGTTTTATTGATGAGTATCGTCCAAAAATACAAAAAATGGATTATCCTGTTAGTTAGTTTATTAGCAGTAACTATACTTTATTATTATTTTTTTAATATCCAAGCCTCATCTGAACTTGTGACAACAAATGTTGAAGGTGCCTATATGGAAACAAGTGTGATGGATGAAACAACTAAGGGTGAACAGAAAACAAGTGAGAATTCAGAAGCATCTACCATCGTTATTGATGTAAAGGGGGCTGTTCAAACACCTGGAGTTTATGAGATTTCAGCTAATGCAAGAGTACATGAAATTATTGAAAAAGCTGGAGGATTGAGTGATCAAGCTGATGAAGCGGCCGTAAATCTTGCTTCTTCATTAGAAGATGGGATGGTAGTTTATATTCCGCAAATCGGTGAAATTAAGGAAAATCCATTTCAGACTACTAACGAAGAAAAGGACAGCCCTAAGAAAATCAATATTAACCTTGCAACAAGTGAGGAGCTTCAAACACTGTCAGGTATTGGACCTGCAAAGGCTGAGGCTATTATTTCATATAGAGAAGAAAACGGTCAGTTTAAATCGATTGAAGGGTTATTAGAAGTATCGGGAATTGGAGAAAAATCATTAGAGAAATTAAAAGAAGAAGTTACTGTTAATTAAACTTAACAAAAGTTTGAATTGACGAATATTTGCATTTCCCGATAAACTAGGTTTAAGAAAAATGTCGAGTGGGGGAAGTAGCAGCATGAGTCGAATATCCTGGAATCAATATTTTATGTCACAAAGTCATTTACTAGCCATGAGGAGTACATGCACGAGGCTAGCCGTTGGAGCCACAATCGTTAGAGATAAAAGAATAATAGCAGGTGGTTATAATGGTTCTATAGCAGGTGGTGTACATTGCTCAGATGAGGGCTGTTATGTTATTGATAATCATTGTGTTAGAACCATACATGCTGAAATGAATGCACTGCTGCAATGTGCGAAGTTTGGGGTACCAACAGATGGGGCTGAGATTTACGTGACTCATTTTCCATGTCTTCAATGTTGTAAAGCACTTATTCAGGCTGGTATTAAAACCGTATACTATGCGGTTGACTATAAAAACCATCCTTATGCAATTGAGTTATTTCAACAAGCAAATGTGAAAGTAGAGCATGTTAATCTAGAGAACACATCTTTTGAGAACAAAAATAAGGAAAAAGAAGCGTTTGTGTTTGAACTACTGGACAAGCTGGAGAAATCACAGAAGAGTGACGAAGAGATAAAACGCTTAAAAAAGGAAGCAAAAGCCTTATTTTCGTAATAAAACAGTTTAAGAAAGCAATTGTTTAATGGCAATTGCTTTCTAATAAATCTTTTATCCAAAGTTAACAAATTCCATCATAATAAGGTGGTGAAGCTTATTAAAGGTCATTTTCTTTTCCTCGCAATAGCAGCTTGTTTAGCCATAACAATGGGGCGTTTTCATTTCCACCCGCTCTCTCTTTTCTTTACAATTACCTTTCTTATTTATCTCCATTTAAAGTTTAAATCCCCCCTCAGTTTCCTTAGTTTGATCGTCATTCTTATCTATCTTTCCACCTATTTTCTTACAGAATCTCAAAATCAAACAAAGCTGAATGAAGGAGAGTATCAGGCTACGGGCACGGTCAACTCTACTCCGGTAATTGATGGGAATTATGTGAAAGGAATCATTAAAACTGAAATAGGGGAGAAATTAACTTATTCCTATTTAATCAAGTCATTGGAAGAGAAAAACTCCTTACAGAAAATAAAAACAGGTGATGTTTGCGTTTTTAAAGGTGAATTAGAAGGACCAAAATCCCCAACAATGCCTAACGCTTTTGATTATAAACAATATCTTCATGACCACCATATCCATTGGGAATTTAAAATAGCTGATATTCACAGTTGTCACGCAGGTGATTTTAACGTGATGACTCTTCTTCAAAAGTATCGAGAAAAAGGACTAACGTTAATTGAGGAGAAATTTCCGAGTTCGTCCGAAGGAATTGTACAAGCCCTCCTTTTTGGAGAAAGGCGTTTACTTGATGAAAAAGTGGAAGTCGCTTACCAAAAATTAGGTATTGTCCATCTGTTAGCGATATCTGGCTTACATGTGGGTTTATTAGTCGGTGGAGCTTACTTTCTATTCATTTATTTAGGTATAACACATGAAAATTCAAAGAAAATCTTGATTATATTACTTCCGGTTTATATGATTTTAACCGGTGGCTCACCATCTGTTATAAGAGCATCCTTTATGGTTGTCCTTTATTTTATCATTGGGCTTGTTCATAAAAAGTTTACTGCAACAGATGTGATCAGTTTTACATGTTTAGTTTTACTTTTGATTAATCCATATTATTTGTTTCAAGTTGGTTTTCAATTATCGTATATTGTTAGTCTTGGATTATTACTTTCATCAAAAGTAATTTCATTGTTTTCCAATGCCTTTGTAAGGCTGTTCATTGTTTCAGCTGTTGCTCAACTTTGTGCGATGCCTCTCATCCTGTATCATTTTTTTGAGGTATCACTCATTAGTTTACCTTTGAATATGATTTTTGTACCTTTTTATTCAATATGTATTTTGCCTTTATCTATTCTGGCAACCGTTTTAGTTTCATTTTCATCAACACTTGGAATGCCACTGGTTTCACTATTACACATTATCTTGGATTATTCCCATCGGCTTGTCTTAAATGCTGCTAACATATCTTTTACCACATTGACGACTGGAAAGCCTTCACTCTTTTTTATTATCCTCTATTGTATGACATCAATTGTTTTATTCCTTCGTTTTGAAAAGAATCCCACATTAAAGTCTTTGTATAAACCGTTTTGTGGATTGCTCCTTCTTTTTTTCATACATTTGCACCTCTCATATATCAATCCTCAGGGAAGAGTTATGGTGATCAATGTTGGACAAGGTGACTCTATTTTTATTCAACTTCCATTCAACAAAGGGAATTTTTTGATTGATACAGGTGGGAAAATGACTTTTCCATCAGAAGACTGGGAGTTAAGAAGGAATGTTTATTCTATAGCTGAAGACACTACCATTCCTTATTTAAAGTCAATAGGGGTAACAAAACTTCATGGAATATTTCTATCACATGGCGACCTGGATCATATTGGGGAAGCCTTAAGAATCATAAATAAATTAAATGTGGATGAGCTTGTTATACCAAAAGGATTTATAAGGGGAGAGCTTGAAAATGAGATTGTTAAGATTGCGACAGAGAAGAAAATGAACATAAGAGTTGTTGAAGCTGGTGATCAATTACTATATAAGGGTTTTATGTTTCGTATTTTGTCTCCTTCTACCTTAACTGATAGTAAGAATGATGATTCCATGGTGTTGGTAGCGGAAATAGGTGGCTTAAAATGGTTATTTACCGGAGATGCTGAAATGAAAAGTGAAGAGAAAATGATGTTGGCATATCCAAATTTAAAAGTAGATGTATTGAAAATTGGCCATCATGGAAGTAGAGGTTCAACTTCTGATCAACTATTAGATCAATTAAGACCATCCATTGCGATCATTTCGGCTGGTTATCAAAACCGATATCAACACCCGCATGATGAAGTAATGGAAAAGTTGAGAAGAAGACAAATATCTATTTTTAGAACCGATCTTCAAGGTGGAATTTTATACGAATATAAAGGAAATGCAGGAACGTTTTTTACTCATCCGCCATACGATGAAGTAAAATGATAAACGAAAAAGAGACTGCAGCAGCAGTCTCTATGTAATCGTGTCATCACTTAAGCAGAGATTAATTTAACAACAGTCGCAATGATGAAAATTGTCGCGAAAAATCCAAATGAAACAACGAATCCCACACCTGAATCAATAGCATCATTACGTTTACTTTGGACGTTCTTTTCAAATTCGTTCACTGTTACCCCTCCTATATCAATTTTAGTATAAGCGATTACTATAAAAAAATCTACACCATCTTCCCATTAAAGGCTCGAGTTGATATGGTGACTGAGTGATTAACAAAAGGCGGCAATTTCCAACAATGTTAGTAACAATCAATAATAGTTCATTTTATATTGGTCACAATAAATAACAATTACATTGGAGCATCGCTTCGAATTCTGGTACCTAGGCCCTGAATCGAAGCGTTCACATAGATAAAAGGGAACTAAAGTGTTTTTAGTTCCCTTATTCATTTTGTATAAAAGAACACCCTTATAAAGTATCCACTTTTTCTTTACTACTTGCCAAAGCTGTTGTTTCATTTTACGATAAATAAAGTGAAACGAACGATTGGAGAATGAACATGATTTTTAATGTATGGAAAGATATTCAGAATAAAAAAGTACAACCAGTTTATCTATTAGTTGGAGAAGAGTCGTTTTTGATGCAGGAAACACTTCGTCATATCGTACAAGCTTCTCTTTTGGAAGAAGAAAAGGATTTTAATCTTTCTGTATATGATATGGAAGAAACACCAGTGGAAACGGCAATTGAAGATGCGGAAACGTTACCTTTTATGGGGGAAAAGCGTGTTGTTATTATAAAAAATCCAGTCTTTTTAACGAGTGAAAAGAAAAAAGAAAAGCTAGAACATCGTGTTGAAAAACTTGAACAATACATAAATTCTCCTGCCCCCTACACAATTGTTGTGTTTGTTGCTCCATATGAAAAATTAGATGAGCGAAAGAAAATAACAAAATTATTGAAAAAGCAATCTGTTGTGATTGAGATGAAATCACTATCTGATGATGAGGCAATAAAGTGGATGCTGAACGTGGCACAGGAACAAAGAGTGGAGTTAGAAAAGGCAGCAGTAGAACAATTGCTTGTGTTAACTGCTGGAGACCTGATGGCGATCCACCAAGAGCTACAAAAGCTTAGCACTTACGTAGGTGAGGGTGGAATCATTTCAGTTGAAACGGTAAACTTACTAGTGGCACGTACCTTAGAGCAAAACATTTTTGATTTAATTGAGCATGTTATTTACCGAAGAAGCAAAGAGGCCTTACAAATATTTTATGATTTATTAAAAAATAATGAAGAACCCATTAAAATTCTTTCCTTGCTTGTAACACAATTTCGCTTAATTTTACAAGTGAAGGAGCTCTCAACTGTTGGGTACGGTCAACAGCAGATTGCTTCGACAGTTAAAGTCCATCCATTTAGAGTAAAGCTTGCATTACAACAGGCTCGACTATTTCAAACAGAGGAATTGGCGCATATATTAATGGAGCTTGCTGAGGCTGATTATGAAATGAAAACAGGGAAAAAAGATAAACAACTTTTACTAGAGTTGTTTTTGTTAAAATTATTTAAAAACGATTAAACAAAAAACGATCCTCTTATTGGATCGTTTTTTATGTATAAGAAAGGGTTGTCTAGGTTTGCATAAAGCAAATTGACAACCATTCTTATCATTATGCAGTTAATCCGTTAACAGCTTTCGCTAAACGAGATTTGTAGCGAGCAGCAGTGTTTTTATGAACTAAACCACTTTGTGCAGCTTTATCGATTTGCTTGTTAGCTTCAACAAGTGCAGCTTTTGCATTATCAGCATCGTTATTTAAAACTAAAGCATCTACTCTTTTAATTGCAGTACGCATTGTAGATTTAATAGCAGAGTTATGTGCATTACGCTCATTGCTAGTTTTAACACGCTTGATTGCAGATTTAATATTTGGCATATCTTTCACCTCCTAAGAAGTTCATCGAGATCTATTTAGCTCGATCATTTCCTTTACATGAACAAAAGATATTCTATCAAACAGCCACTCATATTGCAATACTAATGTAAAGGAAAATACATTGAAAGCATGTAATTTTTTATCTTTCAGCGAAACGATCTCCATTCCAAAAGAATGTTTCACCAGAATAATGGAAAAGATAAGCAGTAGGAATGAATTTGGGAGGTATAGTTATGGGTAAATCACTAGATTTAAGTAATTATTCTGTTCGAACAGATTTAGCGGTAGAAGCACGAGCGATGGCGCTTGAGCAAACTGAAGCAGAAAATTCATCAGATATT
Organism: Metabacillus sp. YM-086; assembly: GCF_048059995.1. Lineage (NCBI taxonomy): Bacteria > Bacillati > Bacillota > Bacilli > Caryophanales > Bacillaceae > Metabacillus > Metabacillus sp. YM-086. Next base: position 7,100 of record NZ_JBLUOI010000041.1, read on the forward strand.
TCTGGTGTTGTTATAAAGGAATGGGACGAAGAAGGAGTTAGTATCTCTTCCTTGGATATTGATGAAGAAGGGTCAAAAATTGTTGGGAAAAAGCCTGGCAAATATTTAACCTTGGAAGTCCAAGGAATTAGACAGAAAGATACTGAACTGCAAGAAAAAGTGATAGATGTGTTTGCGAAATTATTTAGTCAATTTCTTGCAGATAGTAATATCCCAAAAGATGCTAGCTGTTTAGTTGTTGGGTTGGGAAATTGGAATGTCACACCAGATGCACTTGGTCCGTTAGCAGTTGAAAATTTACTAATTACAAGACATTTGTTTAAATTACAGCCTGAAAATGTAGAAGAAGGCTTTCGTCCTGTTAGTGCATTAGCACCTGGAGTCATGGGGTTAACAGGTATTGAGACAAGCGATATTATCTCAGGAGTCATTGAGCAATCAAAGCCTGATTTTGTTATTGCGATTGATGCCTTAGCGGCTAGATCAATTGAGCGAGTAAATACAACAATTCAAATATCTGATACAGGCATCCATCCTGGTTCGGGTGTTGGCAATAAGCGAAAAGCGCTAAGTAAGGAAACTTTTGGCATTCCTGTCATTGCAATCGGTATTCCAACAGTAGTTGATGCTGTTTCAATTACAAGTGATACCATTGACTATATTTTAAAGCATTTTGGGAGAGAGTTAAATGAAGGGAATAAACCGTCAAGATCGTTAACACCAGCAGGAATGAGCTTTGGAGAACGTCGAGTACTAACGGATGATGACTTACCAAGTGATGAGCATCGTCAACAATTTTTAGGAATAGTCGGAGGACTAGAGGAAGACGAAAAAAGGAAGCTTATTCATGAAGTGCTATCACCACTTGGGCATAATTTAATGGTCACGCCGAAGGAAGTCGATATGTTCATTGACGATATGGCGAATGTTATAGCTAGTGGATTAAATTCTGCACTTCATCAGCAGGTTAACCAAGATAATTCAGGTGCTTATACACACTAGTTAAAATAGAATGGTTCATAAGAAAAAAACAGATTGTTCTACTTTCTTATGCTTTGTCATACATTTTAGTAGACAAGCATAAGGAGGTTTTTTATGAAATGAAGCGTTCTAGTACAAGTCGCAATATGGTTGTAACCTTAAATGGGACAAGCATAAAAAAAGGAATCGTTGTTAGCTTCATTGTTTTGTTCATGACCTTTTTACTTTCAGGTATTTTAACGTCATTAAAACCTGAATATCGTTTAACCTCCTCATCAATCAATGATTTAACACGAAATATTGATAGTGAGGCTTTTCTTCAATTATTAGGTGCTGAAAACCGCTTTTTTAGTTCTGCATTACCGGAACATGCAGAACCAATTAAGTTATCTTCGATTATGTTTAAAGTTGCCACGAGTATTAACCCTGATGACCCACGCAGCTTGCTAGGACGAGAGCTACCAGGATTCTCTCTGTTTGATAGTGAAATTGTTGTGGCTGGGGACGGGACAAACTATACAAATATGCCATACGAATCTCCACCGCCTACAGAGGTGTTAGAACAAGAAAGAGAAGCATCTATTACAAAGAATGAAGCTGTAAATTCTGGAGACGAAGAGCCAAAAGCTCCTCCTTCTCTTACTACAGGAGATAAAAAGGTCGTTTATATATATAACACTCATAACACTGAATCGTATCTTCCGTTACTAGAAGGAGAAAGTGACCCTAATCGCGCTATTCACTCTAAAGCAAACGTCACAATTGTTAGCGAGTTATTAGGTAAAGCTCTTCAAGATGAAGGAATAGGTTCACATGTAGAAAAAACAGATGTACAAGCCAGCTTAAAGCAAAAAGGTTGGAATTATGCAAAGTCATATACTGCCTCAAGGCCAATCGTTGAAAGTGCAATGGCTAGTAATCGTAACTTAAATTATATGATCGATATTCATCGTGATTCACAAAGAAAAGGTGTCACTACTATAAAAATTGGGGATAAATCATATGCCAAACTAGCATTTGTGATTGGTGGAGATAATCCAACAGCTGACAAAAATGAAAAGTTAGCTAAAGACCTTCATGACTTATTGGAAAAGAAATACCCTGGATTAAGTCGCGGGATCTTCGAGCAAGGAGGAAAAGGATATAACGGAGTTTATAATCAGGATCTCTCTCAAAACGCTATGCTCTTAGAATTTGGTGGGGTTGACAATAATCTGGAGGAACTTAAAAACACAGTTTCAGCTGTAGCTGATGTATTTAGCGAGTATTATTGGCAAGCAGAAAAAGTAAATGGTGATTCATCAGCTGAAAAAAAGTAAAACACATTGTGAGGGAAGTAAGATGATTAAATTCATGTTTAAATGCTTTGTTTTATGTTCTGTGCTTTTATTTGGCGTGTTAGTTGGCATGCAGCAAGCAAACCAAGGCATGATCAAAATGAAAGGATACAATGATCCTGATTTGCAAGGTGCTTTTCAAGTTGACAGTGAATCAGGTGATGTCGCTGCCTCTATTCTAGGAAACGAAGTAACCAGTCAGGATCTTGAAAAAAAACAGGAGCAGCTTGAACAAATTGAAGCCTTTAACTTCTTCTCTCAAATCGGTAAACAGCTTGCAGGTATTGTTAGTAATGGAGTATCGACAATATTGGATATGGTAACGAATTGGTTAAGTGGTTTACTAGAATAATAAGAAAGCCGACAAATAATCGCCATGCTAAACTAATGGCAATTAATAACTGTCGGCTTTTTTAGTACAACAACGGTTCATCCTCCGTTTTTATCCATTGAATCTTGATATGTCAATTGATATAATGAGAAATAGTGTATTTGTAAGCTATGTAGGAGTGAAAACATATTATGAATAGAGAAGAAAAATTAAAAAGGCAGTCGAAAATCCGGAATTTTTCGATTATTGCTCATATTGACCACGGTAAATCGACTCTAGCAGATCGTATTTTAGAAAAAACATCAGCTTTAACTCAGCGTGAAATGAAGAATCAGCTGTTAGATTCAATGGATCTTGAACGCGAGCGTGGAATTACGATTAAATTAAATGCCGTTCAATTAAAATATAAAGCGAAAGATGGAGAGGAATACACTTTCCATTTAATCGATACTCCAGGACATGTCGACTTTACGTACGAGGTTTCACGAAGCCTTGCAGCATGTGAAGGAGCAATTCTTGTAGTTGATGCAGCTCAGGGAATTGAAGCTCAAACTCTTGCAAATGTATATTTAGCGCTTGATAATGATTTGGAAATCCTTCCTGTTATTAACAAAATTGACTTACCAAGTGCTGACCCTGAACGTGTTCGTCAAGAGGTTGAAGACGTAATCGGTTTAGATGCATCTGAAGCAGTTTTAGCATCTGCTAAAGCTGGAATTGGTATTGAAGAGATATTAGAGCAGGTTGTAGAAAAAGTACCTGCACCACAAGGTGACCCTGAAGGGCCGTTAAAAGCTCTTATCTTTGACTCCTTATATGACGCTTACCGCGGTGTTGTTGCATACATTCGTGTTGTGGAAGGAACGGTTAAAGTAGGGCAAAAAATTAAAATGATGGCAACTGGTAAAGAATTTGAAGTAACTGAGGTAGGGGTATTCAATCCTAAACCTGTCCAGTTAAAAGAATTAAATGTAGGAGATGTTGGCTTTTTAACAGCTGCTATTAAAAACGTAGGAGACACTCGTGTTGGTGATACAATTACGAATGCAAAAAATGGGGCAACTGAGGCACTTCCGGGTTATCGTAAGTTAAATCCAATGGTGTTTTGTGGTCTTTACCCAATTGATACGGCTAAATATAATGATTTACGTGATGCATTAGAAAAGCTTGAGCTAAACGATTCGTCTCTTCAATTTGAGCCAGAAACGTCACAGGCTTTAGGATTTGGTTTCCGATGTGGATTTTTAGGACTACTTCATATGGAAATTATACAAGAACGCATTGAACGTGAATTCAAAATTGATTTAATTACTACAGCTCCAAGTGTTATCTATGATGTTCATTTAACAGATGGTGAAACTTTAAGAGTCGATAATCCAGCAAATATGCCTGATCCGCAAAAGATTGACCGTATTGAAGAGCCTTATGTAAAAGCGTCAATAATGGTTCCAAATGATTATGTTGGTGCTGTCATGGAGCTTTGTCAGAAGAAACGTGGAAATTTCATTGATATGCAATATCTTGATGAAAATCGGGTTAATATTAATTACGAAATCCCATTATCTGAAATTGTTTATGATTTCTTTGATCAATTAAAATCGAATACAAAAGGTTATGCTTCCTTTGACTATGAATTAATTGGTTATAAAACATCAACTCTAGTTAAAATGGACATACTATTGAATGGTGAGAAGATTGATGCGTTATCATTTATTGTGCACCGTGACTCATCATATGACCGTGGAAAAATTATTGTTGAAAAACTAAAAGAACTTATCCCGCGTCAACATTTCGAAGTGCCGATTCAAGCTGCGATTGGTCAAAAGATTGTGGCAAGATCGACAATCAAAGCGATGCGTAAAAACGTACTTGCTAAATGTTACGGTGGCGACATTTCACGTAAGCGTAAGTTATTAGAAAAACAAAAAGAAGGTAAAAAGAGAATGAAGCAAGTTGGTTCTGTTGAAGTACCACAAGAAGCCTTTATGGCTGTATTGCGTATGGATGAAAGCTGATTCTTTTAGATAGTATCGGATACATGCTATAATAAGTTCTCTTAGTTATATGAAAGAAAATGGATGCCGCAGCGATGTCTGCGGCTTCTTAATTAGAAGGTGAAAAAATGATTAGATCCGCGTACATTCATATTCCTTTTTGCCATCATATTTGTCATTATTGTGATTTTAATAAGGTCTTCTTCAAACAACAACCTGTTGATGAATATATTGAAAATCTTATAACAGAAATGCATCACGCTAAGGAAATTAATAAACAACAGGAGCCGCTTAAAACCATTTTTATTGGTGGTGGTACTCCTACAGCCTTATCGGCAAAGCAACTTGATCGACTTCTTGAAGGTATTTCGACCGAGCTGCTGTCAACAAATGAACTTGTTGAATTCGCAGTTGAAGCAAACCCTGGGGAACTTTCTATAGAAAAATTGGAAGTTTTAAAAAATGCAGGAGTTAATCGCTTAAGTATTGGGGTTCAAAGTTTTGACGATGAGCTTCTCAATAAAATTGGACGAGTACATCGAAAAGATGATGTATTTCGTACAATAAAACAAGCTGAACAGGTAGGGTTTGATAATTTAAGTCTCGATTTAATGTATGCACTGCCTGGACAAACAATCGAGCAATTTAGAGAAACGCTGGAAACTGCATTTACCCTAAATGTAAAACACTTCTCCGCATATTCTTTAATCATTGAACCGAAAACAGTGTTTTATAATTTAATGCAAAAAGGAAAATTAACACTGCCACCTCAGGAGCATGAGGCGCAAATGTATGAATTGGCAATGGAAGAAATGGAGAAGCATGGCTATAAGCAATATGAAATAAGTAATTACGCCATTCCAGGATATGAAAGTCAGCATAATCTAACGTATTGGAACAACGAGTATTATTATGGATTTGGTGCAGGTGCACATGGATATGTTAATGGGGTAAGAACATCCAATGTTGGTCCAATTAGAAAGTATATGGAGAAAATTGATGAATCTGGGACAGCTTTTTCTACACAAACAGAAGTGAGCAAAGAAGAAGAAATGGAAGAGCAAATGTTTCTTGGGTTACGAATAGTAAAAGGTGTTAACAAGGAAATTTTTCATGAAAGATTTTCAGTTAAATTGGAAGAAAAATTCGGTAGCCAAATCCAAAAACTCGTTAAACAAGGACTACTAGTAAATGACGATGAATCCCTTTTTCTTACTCATAAAGGAAAGCTATTAGGCAACGAAGTTTTCCAAGAATTTTTAATTTCATAAATAACCACGTCTTTATAAAAAAATGTGAGCTTTTCATTGATAAATCAAGTATTTTATAATTGACAATTTATTTTGGTTTTGATAACTTTTTATATATATTTAGCACTCGCGTTATAAGAGTGCTAACAGAGGTGATGAATAGTGCTTACAGATCGCCAATTGTTGGTTCTTCAAGTCATCATTGATGATTTTATTCATTCAGCTCAGCCTGTTGGTTCTCGATCATTAGCGAAAAAAGACGAAATAACGTTTAGCTCGGCTACTATAAGGAACGATATGGCTGACTTAGAGGACCTGGGATTTATCGAGAAAACACACAGTTCCTCAGGACGTGTTCCTTCTGAGAAGGGATATCGCTATTATGTGGACCATTTACTTTCTCCACAGAGATTAACAAAAACAGAAGTAACTCAAATTAAATCTATTTATGCTGAGAAAATTTTCGAACTAGAAAAGGTTGTTCAAAAATCAGCACAAATTTTGTCGGAAATGACAAATTATACATCGATTGTATTAGGGCCGAAAGTGAATGAAAATCGATTGAAACGGATCCAAATCGTGCCAATTAGTAAGGAAACTGCAGTTGCTATTATTGTCACAAATACTGGACATGTTGAAAATCGTACAATTACTTTCCCGGATTCACTAGAGCCAAGTGATATTGAAAAGATGGTAAACATTCTTAACGAAAGATTAGTAGGTGTACCACTGGTTGATCTCCAGAATAAGATCTTTAAAGAAGTTGTTACTGTCTTGAAGAATCATATTGAGAACTATGACATGCTATTAAAGATCATGGCTGGTTCATTAAACTTAGAGTCAAATGAGAAAATTTATTTTGGTGGTAAAACAAATATGCTCAGTCAACCGGAGTTTTCAGATATTGGGAGAATCCGGTCACTTTTAACAATGATTGAGCAAGAAAAAGAGTTGTATGGACTATTAAAAGCAAATTCTGCAGGTATTTCGATAAAAATTGGTAAGGAAAATGACCTTTCAGCAATGGAAAACTGCAGTCTAATTACCGCCACCTATTCATTAGGAGATAACCAGTTAGGTACAATAGCGGTGCTTGGTCCTACTCGAATGGAGTATTCTCGTGTTGTAAGTTTATTAACTAGAATGACACGCGACCTGTCTAAAACTCTTACTGACTTGTATCATGGTTCATAAGCTTGGTTATATTGATAAGGATGGAATGAGTGCTATTCCATCCGATTCCCATGCTATAAATACTAGATATATATATATCTTTCTTTAAGGGAGGTGAAAGATCGTGTCAAATGAAAAAAACGTTGCAGAACAAGAAGAAACAGTAGATACAGTTGAAAATGTCGAATCAGATGCTGAAATTGTAGATGCAGATGATGTTCAAGTAGAAGAAACTGAAGTAGTTGATGAGTCAGCTGCTAAAATTTCTGAACTACAAGCAAAGCTTGATGAAACAGAAAACAAAATGCTTCGAGCTCAAGCAGACTTTGACAACTTTAGAAGACGTGCTCGCTTAGATCAAGAGGCTGCTCAAAAGTATCGTGCACAAAGCTTAGTTTCTGAAATTTTACCTGCTCTTGATAACTTTGAAAGAGCGTTACAAATAGAAGCAAGCAATGATCAAACCAAATCATTGCTACAAGGAATGAACATGGTGTACAACCAATTAGTTCAAGCTTTACAAAATGAAGGTGTAGAAACAATCAAATCAGTTGGTGAACAATTTGATCCACATCTACATCAAGCAGTTATGCAAGTTGAGGATGAAAACTATGATTCTAATACTGTCATTGAAGAACTGCAAAAAGGATATAGATTGAAGGATCGAGTCATTCGACCTGCAATGGTTAAAGTAAATCAATAATTATCATAACTTACATATTAGGAGGTTCTATCTATGAGTAAAATTATCGGTATCGACTTAGGTACAACAAACTCATGTGTCGCAGTTTTAGAAGGCGGAGAACCGAAAGTGATCCCAAATCCAGAAGGTAACCGTACAACTCCTTCTGTAGTTGCTTTCAAAAACGGCGAACGTCAAGTTGGGGAGGTAGCAAAACGACAAGCTATCACAAACCCTAACACAATTATCTCAATCAAACGTCATATGGGTACTGACCATAAAGTAGAAGTTGAAGGGAAAAATTACACACCACAAGAACTTTCAGCCATTATTCTTCAACACTTAAAATCTTATGCAGAAGAATATTTAGGTGAGCCGGTAACAAAAGCAGTTATCACGGTTCCAGCTTATTTCAATGATGCTGAGCGTCAAGCAACAAAAGATGCTGGTAAAATTGCTGGTTTAGAAGTTGAACGTATTATCAACGAACCAACTGCTGCGGCTTTAGCATATGGTTTAGATAAAACAGATGAAGATCAAACAATTCTTGTTTATGACTTAGGTGGCGGTACGTTTGACGTATCAGTACTTGAGCTTGGTGATGGTGTATTTGAAGTTCGCTCTACTGCTGGGGACAACCGTTTAGGTGGAGATGACTTTGACCAAGTTATCATTGATTACTTAGTAGCTGAATTCAAAAAAGAAAACGGCATTGACCTGTCTAAAGATAAAATGGCCCTGCAACGTTTAAAAGATGCTGCTGAGAAAGCGAAAAAAGATCTATCAGGTGTAACATCAACTCAAATCTCATTACCATTTATCACAGCTGGAGAAGCTGGTCCACTTCACTTAGAAGTAAGCCTTTCGCGTGCTAAATTTGACGAGTTATCTTCAGACTTAGTTGAAAGAACAATGGGACCTGTCCGCCAAGCGTTAAGCGATGCTGATCTTTCAGCTAGTGAAATTGATAAAGTTATTCTTGTTGGTGGATCAACTCGTATTCCGGCTGTACAAGAAGCAATTAAAAAAGCATTAGGAAAAGAGCCTCATAAAGGCGTAAACCCTGATGAAGTTGTAGCACTTGGTGCATCAATTCAAGGTGGAGTTATTACTGGAGACGTAAAAGACGTAGTATTACTTGACGTTACTCCACTTTCACTTGGAATTGAAACGATGGGTGGCGTATTTACGAAGCTTATTGAACGTAATACAACAATCCCAACAAGTAAATCACAGGTGTTCTCAACTGCAGCTGATAGCCAAACAGCAGTAGATATTCATGTACTTCAAGGTGAGCGTCCAATGTCAGCTGACAACAAAACTTTAGGTCGCTTCCAATTAACAGATATTCCGCCAGCACCACGTGGAGTACCTCAAATTGAAGTATCATTTGATATCGACAAAAATGGTATCGTTAATGTTCGTGCAAAAGACTTAGGCACAAACAAAGAACAAGCGATCACAATCAAATCAAACACTGGTTTATCAGATGATGAAATCGACCGTATGGTTAAAGAAGCTGAAGAAAACGCAGATGCAGATAAAGCACGTAAAGAAGAAGTAGAACTTCGTAACGAAGCAGATCAATTAGTGTTCCAAACAGAAAAAACACTAAAAGATCTTGAAGGTAAAGTAGACGAAGCTGAGGTTGCAAAAGCGAATGAAGCAAAAGATGCTTTAAAAGCAGCAATTGAGAAAAACGAATTAGAAGAAATCAAAGCGAAAAAAGAGGCTCTTCAAACAATTGTACAAGAGCTTTCAGTGAAACTATATGAGCAAGCACAACAAGCTCAGGCTCAGCAAGGTGGAGAAGCTGGTAATAAAGCAGCTGACGATGTTGTTGACGCAGAGTTTGAAGAAGTAAATGATGACGACAAAAAATAAGTCATATTAAGGTGAAAAGTCAAAGTCAGGGTAGGTCTTGACTTTGGCTTTTTTTGTAAAAGTGAAAGGCTTGTTATAAGCAGTAACTATATGTTGCTTTTCTTCTCTTTTGAGTGATACAATTTACCTTATGTGAGAAAATCGGGAGTGAGAAATTATGAGCAAGCGTGATTACTATGATGTGCTCGGTTTAGGTAAGAACGCCAGTAAGGATGAGATAAAAAAGGCTTATCGTAAGCTTTCAAAGAAATACCATCCAGACATCAACAAAGAAGCAGATGCAGACGAAAAATTCAAAGAAATTACAGAAGCCTATGAAACATTAAGTGATGATCAAAAGAAAGCTCATTATGATCAATTTGGACATACTGATCCAAATCAAGGCTTTGGTGGCGGCGCTGGTTTCGGTGGCGATGGTTTTGGCTTTGAAGATATTTTTAGCTCAATCTTTGGCGGTGGCACAAGAAGAAGAGATCCTAACGCTCCAAGACAAGGTGCCGACTTACAATATACTATGACGCTGGATTTTGAAGAAGCTGTTTTTGGTAAAGAAACTACAATTGAAATCCCACGTGAAGAAACGTGTGAAACATGTGATGGCTCGGGTGCTCAAAAAGGAACGTCCCCTGAGACATGTTCGCATTGTGGCGGTAGCGGTCAACAAAGTGTTGAACAAAATACCCCGTTCGGTCGTATTGTCAATCGAAGAGTTTGTCACTACTGTGAAGGAACAGGTAAAATCATTAAGCATAAATGTGGAACTTGTCGTGGAGCAGGTAAAGTGAAAAAACGCAAAAAAATTCAAGTGAAAATTCCTGCAGGTGTTGATGATGGTCAACAGCTACGTGTCTCTGCACAAGGGGAGCCAGGAGTAAATGGTGGACCTCCAGGGGACCTGTATGTTGTTTTCCATGTGAGAGAACATGAATTCTTTGAAAGAGATGGCGACGACATCTATTGTGAAATGCCATTAACCTTTGCTCAAGCTGCACTTGGAGATGAAATTGAGGTTCCAACATTACACGGTAAGGTAAAACTTAAAGTACCTGCTGGAACACAAACAGGTAAAAAATTCCGTCTTTCTGGTAAGGGAGTACCGAATGTAAGAGGCTATGGCCAAGGAGATCAATATGTGATTTTACGTGTGCTAACTCCTACGAATTTATCAGAAAAACAAAAAGATTTGTTGAGAGAATTTGCTGAAATCAGTGGGGCAAAACCTGATGAACATGAAGAAAGCTTTTTTGATAAAGTAAAACGAGCGTTCAAAGGTGACTAATATTTAAGGTTAAGGATTGGAGTTGGTAGATATGAAATGGTCTGAATTAAGCATCCATACAACACAAGAAGCGGTGGAACCCATTTCTAATATTTTGCATGAAGCTGGAGCAAGTGGTGTGGTCATTGAGGATTTAGCTGACTTAATGAAGGAACGGAGTACATCCCTCGGCGAAATCTACCAACTAGATCCAACCGATTATCCAGAAGAAGGTGTTGTTGTAAAGGCTTATTTACCTGTTAATAGTTTTCTTGGTGAAACCGTTGAGGGCATAAAAGCTGGTATCAACAATCTACTGGTATATGATATCGATCTCGGAAGAAATCATATTACAATAAGTGAAGTAAATGAGGAAGAATGGGCAACAGCTTGGAAAAAATATTACCACCCTGTTAAAATTTCTGAAAAGTTTACGATTGTTCCAACTTGGGAGATCTATGAACCTGTAAGTTCAGATGAATTAATCATAGAACTAGATCCAGGAATGGCCTTTGGAACAGGAACACATCCTACTACTGTATTATGTATACAAGCATTAGAACGTACCGTTCAAAAGGACGATACAGTTATTGACGTAGGAACAGGATCTGGTGTTTTAAGTATTGCTGCTGGTTTACTTGGTGCCAAAAGTATTGATGCATATGACTTAGATCAAGTGGCAGTTGATAGTGCCCGCTTAAATTGTAAGATTAACAAAGTACAAAACATTGTCAATGTTTCTCAAAAAAATCTCCTTGACGGTGTTGAAGGCCCAGTTGATTTAATTGTATCCAATATTCTTGCTGAAATTATCGTTCGCTTTATTGATAAAGCATATGAAGTATTGAAACAAGACGGAACTTTTATTACATCAGGTATTATTCAAAACAAGAAAAATGAAGTAAAAGATGCTCTGCAAAATGCTGGTTTTGTGATTGAAGAAACAATGGTCATGGAAGATTGGGTTGCGTTTATCGCGAAAAAGAAGTAAAGAAAGAGGGAATCCCTTTGCAACGATATTTTATAAATACAGCAAAAGAAAATATTAAGGGAGATATCTTTATTACAGGTGACGACGTACACCATATCTCACGTGTTTTGCGTATGCAACCAGGTAATAAGGTTGTCTGCTGTACAAAGGATGGTTTTGAAGCACTTTGTGAAATTGTTGAAATTACCAATGACCAAGTGAGTTGTTCTGTATTAGAATGGATGACAGTGAATCATGAATTACCAGTTTCTATTTCCATTGCGAGCGGGTTGCCTAAAGGGGATAAGCTTGAGTGGATTATTCAAAAGGGCACCGAATTAGGTGCTTCTTCATTTATCCCTTTTAATGCTGCTCGTTCAATTGTAAAGCTTGAGACTAAAAAGGTCGGCAAAAAGCTTGAGCGTTGGTCCAAGATCGCAAAGGAAGCATCAGAGCAATCATACCGCAATACAATTCCAACAATTAGTGAACCATGTGATTTTCACGAACTGATTTCTCTAGCAAAAGGCTTCGATGTAAAAATTGTGGCTTATGAAGAGTCTGCTAAACAGGGAGAAAAGAAAAACCTGGCTAAAGCCTTTGATGAACTTCAGGTTGGAGGATCCATGCTTGCTGTGTTTGGACCTGAGGGTGGATTAACAGAAAAAGAGGTTTCAAAACTCGAGGAAGCTGGTTTTATTATTTGTAGTTTTGGCCCAAGAATATTAAGAACTGAGACAGCACCGTTGTATTTATTATCTGCTGTTTCCTATAATTTCGAACTATCGAGGTGAAGATCATGCCTACAGTTGCATTTCATACATTAGGTTGTAAAGTAAATCATTACGAAACAGAAGCGATATGGCAGCTCTTTAAAGAAGCTGGCTATGAACGTACTGACTATGAACGTGTTGCAGACGTATATGTTATTAATACTTGTACAGTTACCAACACTGGTGATAAAAAAAGTCGTCAAGTGATTCGTCGTGCCATTCGAAAAAATCCGGATGGTGTTATTTGTGTAACAGGATGTTATGCCCAAACTTCTCCAGCTGAAATCATGGCAATTCCAGGTGTTGATATTGTGGTTGGAACTCAAGACCGTGTAAAAATGCTAGAGTATATTGAGCAATACAAAGAAGAAAGAAAGCCAATTAACGGCGTTAGAAACATTATGAAAACACGTGTTTATGAAGAACTTGATGTTCCTTCATTCACAGACCGTACAAGAGCTTCATTAAAAATTCAAGAAGGCTGCAACAACTTCTGTACTTTTTGTATTATTCCTTGGGCTCGCGGTTTAATGCGTTCTCGTGACCCTAAAGAGGTAGTTGCACAAGCTCAACAACTCGTAGATGCGGGTTATAAAGAAATCGTCTTAACAGGAATTCACACAGGTGGATATGGTGAGGACTTAAAGGACTATAACCTAGCTATGCTTTTAAGAGACTTAGACGAGCAAGTAGAAGGTCTAAAACGTATCCGTATTTCTTCGATTGAAGCAAGTCAGATTTCTGACGAAGTCATTGAGGTACTTCAAAACTCTGACAAAGTGGTTCGTCATCTACACATTCCAATTCAGTCAGGCTCTGATACTGTCCTAAAACGCATGCGTAGAAAATATACGATGGAATTCTTTGCTGAGCGTATTGAGCGTTTAAAAGAAGCATTACCTGGCTTAGCGATTACATCTGACGTTATCGTTGGCTTCCCAGGTGAAACGGAAGAAGAGTTTATGGAAACTTATAACTTTATTAAAAAACATAAGTTTTCTGAGCTACATGTGTTCCCTTATTCTAAACGTACAGGCACACCTGCCGCACGTATGGAAGATCAAGTAGACGAGGACATAAAAAATGAACGTGTTCACCGTCTTATTGAACTTTCAGATCAATTAGCTAAAGAATATGCTTCACAATTTGAAAATGAAGTATTAGAAATAATTCCTGAAGAAAGATACAAAGAAGAAACAAACGAAAACTTATATGTTGGATATACAGACAATTATCTAAAAGTTGTATTCCCAGCAAATGAGGAAATGGTCGGAAAAATCGTCAAGGTCAAAATCACAAAAGCCGGCTACCCATTCAATGAGGGTCAGTTTGTAAGAGTGATGGAAGAGACTGTAAAGGTAGAAGAAGTTCGTTTAACTTCATGATAAGAGACTATAGATTAGGCGCGGATTCTTAGGAATTCGCGCCTAATTTTTGGGGAGAGTATTTGGATCTGTACGGCAAGATGAGGAGGAAATCCCAGTGGAGGTCGAAGAGGGATGAACGACAAGACGAAGAGGAAAGAGAGGTGAAGTGTCGTTCATAAGGGGGATGAACGACAAAGTGAAGAGGAAAGGCCGTTGTAGTGTCGTTCATAAGGTCGATGAAGACCAAAAGCTAGAGAAAAGTAAAGGAATACGATCTTCATACGTACCACTTTTAAAGGCTACTAAAATTAAAATCCAAGTGTATCTACTCGCTCTCTCTATATCAACGTAATTCCGCCCCATGCTATACAGAATTGACTTTTATCTTTCCTCTAACCATAAAAATGACTAAATTTCTCTTACTAGCACAAATTATTTTTATACTCGTTTTTATACATGATAAATGATAAGATGTAAGATGTCGGACAACCATCAAATTAAAGGAGAAGATACATAATGTCTAAAATTGCAAAAATGATAGATCATACAGCTTTAAAAGCGGATACAACAAAAGAAACAGTAGAAAAGCTATGTCATGAAGCAATTGAATTCCAGTTTGCATCTGTTTGTGTAAATCCAACTTGGGTTGAAATAGCTGCCCAACTTTTAAAAGATTCAGAAGTAAAGGTTTGTACTGTTATAGGTTTCCCGCTAGGTGCAAACACTCCTGAGACAAAGGGTTTTGAAACGAAGGATGCTATCTCAAAGGGTGCAACAGAAGTTGATATGGTCATAAATATCGGTGCTTTAAAAGATAAAAATGATGAGCTTGTTCAGCGTGATATTGAAGCAGTTGTGGAAGCGGCAAAAGGGAAGGCTCTAACAAAGGTTATTATAGAGACGAGTCTTTTAACTGAAGAAGAAAAGGTAAGAGCTTGTGAACTTGCTGTTAAAGCAGGAGCTGACTTTGTAAAAACATCAACAGGCTTCTCTACTGGCGGAGCTACTGTTGAAGATATTGCTTTAATGAGAAAAACAGTAGGTCCTGATATTGGAGTTAAGGCATCAGGTGGGGTTAGAGATACTGAAGGTGCAGAGGCATTAATCGCTGCGGGAGCTACTCGTATCGGAGCAAGTTCCGGTGTTGCAATCGTTAAAGGTGAAGTATCCACATCTGATTATTAAAATAAAGGGCTATAGTTTACAAAAAATAACAACAACCAATTTATTCCTTTTTGAGCATTAGTACAAACAAATGACAGGTATATTCATAAGATAGCCTTAAGATAAAGGTTTTTAATAAAAGAATAAGAATTTATTATATGAGTTGACCTGTTTTAGTCATTATATTATAATGTCAAAGTACATGTTTATCTATAGGCATGTTTTATTTACAAGTAGTCGATTGGTTGTATTCGGAGGGAGGGAAAGAGAATGTCAAAAACGGTCGTTCGTAAAAACGAGTCGCTTGAAGATGCTCTTCGTCGTTTCAAACGTACTGTATCAAAAAGTGGTACAATACAAGAAGCAAGAAAGCGCGAATTCTATGAAAAGCCTAGCGTAAAGCGTAAGAAAAAGTCTGAAGCAGCTAGAAAGCGCAAATTCTAAAAGAGGGTGTACGTATGAGTCTTCTTGATCATTTGAATCAAGATATGAAACAAGCGATGAAAAACAAGGAAAAAGAAAAATTAGTTGTCATTCGTATGGTCAAAGCTGCTTTACAAAATGAAGCGATAAAGCTTGGCAATAATGAATTGTCTGCTGAAGAAGAATTGACGGTTCTTTCTCGCGAATTAAAACAACGTAAAGACTCCCTCCAGGAATTTAAAAATGCTGATCGTTTGGACTTAGTTGAAAAAACACAAGCAGAGATTGATGTACTGGTCAAATATATGCCTGAGCAGCTTTCCGAAGAAGAAGTTGCAGAAATTGTTAAGCAAACAATTTCTGAGGTAAATGCTACTTCTAAAGCCGATATGGGGAAAGTCATGGGAGCACTTATGCCCAAAGTAAAAGGTAAAGCAGACGGAAGTCTTGTTAACAAGCTTGTGCAACAACAACTATCATAAATGACAAAAAGACATCTTGCTCTGCAAGGTGTCTTTTATTTTTTGTTTGTGAATTTATAACCTGCTTTAATCTTGGATAACGCTTTGACATCCAGCCTGAACGAGGCACTTGTGCTTTTGTTCATACATAAGAAAATCATTACATGACAATAAAAAAATAGCAAAGAATAAATATGTTTATAATATAATCATCTTTTACAAAAAAAGATGAAACTAATTCATGTGCATAACCGTATTACTAATAGGATATAGAAAGGGGGGTGTAAAGTGAGAAAAAGGTTTTCTCTTTTCTTGATTGTCTTCGCTTTTATATTAAGTATTTATCAAGGTTTTACTTCTATTATTAGTGCAGAATCAAATGAAAAGGTTTATATTATTCCTGTAGAAAAAACGGTTGAAAAAGGTCTATCGCAATATATTAAAAGAACCGTATCCGATGCACAGTCTCAAAAAGTTGATCACATTATTTTAGAGATTGATACACTTGGAGGGGCTGTTGATGGAGCTATGGAAATTGCTGATACTCTTCGTTCAAGTGAGATCCCGATTACTGCTTATATTAATAGAAGAGCAATCTCTGCAGGCGCTTATATAGCTCTTAACGCGAATCAAATATACATGGCGCCAGGTAGTCAAATGGGATCAGCTGCTATTATCACAGGTGATGGAAATGCGGCAGATGATAAAGCCCAGTCTTTATGGTTATCAGAAATGAGAGAGTCAGCAGAACGTAATGGTCGTGACCCCAAATATGCGCTGGCAATGGCTGATAAAGATGTAGATATCCCTGAATACGGAGCAGGAAAAGGTGATTTGTTAACTTTAGAGACAAAACAAGCACTCGAAGTTGGATATTCAGAAGGAACGGCTATTGATCGAGATGATCTACTAAAACAATTAGGCTACAATAATGCCGCGGAGATTGTAGCTGAAGAAAGCTTTGCTGAGAAAGTTGCAAGGTTTCTAACGAATCCGGTTGTTGTTCCAATTCTTCTTTCAATAGGAAGTCTAGGGTTGGTTGTGGAGCTTTATTCACCTGGATTTGGTGTTCCGGGAAGCATGGGACTTGCAGCACTTCTTTTATTCTTTTATGGTCACTTAGTAGCGGGATTAGCTGGAATGGAATCCATTATTCTATTTATTCTTGGGATTATCTTGATAATAGCCGAGTTTTTTGTACCAGGTGGTATATTGGGAATAGTAGGTTTTGTTAGCATTATCACTAGCTTATATGTAGCTTCAGGTGATTTTGTTCACATGACGATTTCACTTTTAATTTCCTTTGCTGTTTCAGTAACAGCATCCATTCTATTAGTAAAGGTGTTTGGAAAGCGTATGAATATATTTAAAAAGCTAATTTTGCGTGATTCAACAAATACCGAAAGTGGTTATGTATCCAATGTATCTAGAGCTGAATTAGTTGGTGCTGAAGGAGTAGCGCTAACAACTTTGAGGCCTTCAGGTACAGCTATTTTTAGTGATGAACGCCTTGATGTAGTGACAGAAGGCGGATATATTACAAAAGGAAATAAGGTAAAAGTAGTAAAAGTAGAAGGCTCACGTATTGTTGTGAGAGAACTATAAAGAAAAAACATTAACATTAGGAGGAATAACATAATGGATGCTTCTGCAATCTTATTAATTGGACTTGTCATATTGGGGCTAATCGTTTTAGGTGTTTTCTTTACATTTGTACCGATTGCCCTCTGGATTTCTGCCTTAGCAGCAGGTGTAAGGATAAGTATTTTTACGCTAATCGGAATGAGATTACGTCGTGTCATTCCAAGTAGAGTTGTCAACCCATTGATCAAAGCACATAAAGCAGGTCTTGATGTGACAACTAACCAACTAGAAAGTCACTATTTAGCAGGTGGTAATGTTGACCGAGTTGTAAATGCGTTAATTGCCGCAGAACGTGCAAACATTGAATTAACATTTGAACGCTGTGCTGCAATCGATCTAGCTGGTCGTGACGTACTAGAAGCTGTACAAATGAGTGTAAACCCAAAAGTTATCGAAACACCGTTTATCGCTGGTGTTGCGATGGATGGTATTGAAGTAAAAGCTAAAGCTAGAATTACTGTTAGAGCAAATATTGAACGACTTGTCGGTGGTGCTGGTGAAGACACAATTATCGCCCGTGTTGGTGAAGGGATCGTAAGTACAATTGGTTCATCAGATAATCACAAAAAAGTTCTTGAAAACCCTGATTTGATTTCTCAAACTGTTTTAGGAAAAGGACTTGACTCAGGTACAGCCTTTGAAATTCTCTCGATTGATATTGCGGATGTTGATATCGGTAAAAACATTGGTGCAGAATTGCAAACAGAGCAAGCAGAAGCAGATAAAAAGATTGCTCAGGCAAAGGCAGAAGAACGAAGAGCAATGGCTGTTGCACAAGAACAAGAAATGCTTGCACGTGTTCAGGAAATGAAAGCTAAGGTTGTGGAAGCAGAAGCGAAAGTTCCTCTTGCTATGTCTGAGGCTCTTCGTTCAGGTAATATTGGTGTAATGGACTATATGAACATTAAAAATATATCCGCAGATACAGACATGAGAGATTCAATTGGAAAAACAAATAAAGATCATAATGATTCAGATCAGTACTAAGAAGTGTTTTCAAATAAAAGGGATTGAGTTTTCAATCCCTATTCCTCATTCAAAAGGAGGGAGTAAAGAGTGGATATAACAGAAATTTTCACAAACCCTCTTGTCTGGGCGGCTTTAGCATGGCTGTTCTCTCGGGTTTTCACTTCTAAGACAAAAGAAGATGAAACGAAACAAAAACAACCAACTAAACAAACAGTTTCTCCGCAGGATACTCGGCAAGATTCTAGACCAAATCCAAGGCCGAACCCAAGGCCAAATCCAAGGACTAGCTCTAGACCAAATCCAAGGCCCGTGCCGAAGCCGGTCATGACTACGGTAGAAACGAAACAAAGAGAAGAAAACAAACCACCTCTTCAAACCGTACAAGAGGCTTATGAGAAGATGAAACGCACACCTGTTAAAGAAGATAGGGTAAATATCGTAAAAGAGCGTCTTGATAAACCTCGAGCTGTAAAAGAAGAGAAGTTACCAAAAGTTAACCGAAACGTAAATCGTAATCAGCTTATTGTTGATCAGGAAAGTGCTGCTCAAGGTGTTATTTGGAGTGAAATTCTTGGGGCACCTCGTTCAAAAAATCCACATTATACCCAAAATAGAAGACGATTGTAACTTAACAAATAAACGTGTTATAAGACTCCGGTTTCTCTCATACATATGAGATGAAAGGGGGTCTTTTTTTATGGCAAAAAAATGGCGCCAGCAATTAACGAGATGGATAACAAATAACATTGAACTCCCGCCGGATGTCATGATGGATCTTCCTAGAATTACGATGGTTGGACAGCTACATATTTACATAGAGAATCATCGAGGACTCCTTACATTTACTGATACTGAGCTCCGCCTATTACTAAAGCAGGGTCAGCTTTTAATTAAAGGTGAAGCCTTTGTCATAAAAACGATTCTTCCGGAAGAAATTTTATTAGAAGGTAAAATCAACCAAGTTTTATACCTTGATGAGTCTTAAATGTTTTTACTCCTATCGTTCGTAATTGTAAAGAACTTCATGTAATCATAAGGAATATTTGGGTGAAATTGTCTAGTTGTCTGCTGTGGTTTCAGCAACACGGCAGACAAGTATATATCTCTTTTTTATTGATGTGTTTCTTAAACAGGGGGATGAGTATGAAGAATCAATGGACGAGTTATTTGTTTGGTGTAGTTAAAGTGAGTATTAGCGGAAGAGGTACAGAGAGGTTTTTAAACGACTGTATCCGAAATAATATTGTGGTGTGGAATGTTAAACGATATGAGTCAGAAAGTTTAAGTTTTTTTATACGCCTTCAAGATGTACATGCTTTACGAGCTGTTGTAAAGAAAAGTGAGTGTAAATGTAGGTTTGAAAAGAGGTTGGGCTTTCCTTTTTTCGTTAAAAAGTCATGGAGAAATAATGGTTTCGTTTTAGGTTTGCTTGCCTTTTTAATGGTCATTTTTGTTTTATCTAATATGATTTGGGGAATAAAGGTCGAAGGTGCATCACCTGAAACAGAACACTTAATTAAAAAAGAATTATCCAGTATCGGAGTTAAAACCGGTAAGTTCCAATTTTTGGTTGAAAATCCAGATGATATTCAGAAGACTTTAACAGATAATATACAACAAATCACATGGGTTGGAGTAGAATTAACAGGTACAACCTATCATCTAAAAGTTGTAGAGAAAAACCAGCCTGAGGAAGAAGAGCTAGTAAGTCCAAGACATATTGTTGCACAGAAGGAAGCTGTAATTAAAAAGATGTTCGTTGAGCAAGGTCAACCGCTAACAACCCTAAATGAACATGTTTCAAAGGGGCAGGTATTAGTATCCGGTTTGATTGGTAAAGAAGATGAACAAAAGAAAGTTGCTGCTAAGGCTGAGATATTCGGGGAAACTTGGTATAAATCTTCAATAACAATTCCATTAAAAACGACTTTTGATGTGTTAACTGGGGAAGCTAAAGTTAAACATTATCTTCAACTGGGTTCCTTAAAAATCCCAGTATGGGGATTTGGAGCTAGTAAATTTAAATCTTTTGAAGTTGAAGATGATGTTTATCATGTGAAATTTTTGAAATTTACACTTCCTATTGCCTATGTGAATGAAACACATCGTGAAAAGGAACAGATAAAAAGAGAGTATAGTGTTGAGCAAGCAAAAGAAGCTGCATTAGATAGAGGACGTAAAGATATTGAAGACAAATTGGATGAAGAAGAAAAGGTCATAGGTGAAAAAGTTTTGCACCAATCGAATGAGAATGGTAAAGTTAAGTTGACTGTTCTTTATCAAGCAATAGAAAATATTGTAAAAACCACACCAATTGTTCAGGGAGATTAAAGAATGCCAGAAGAATTAGTGACAATGAATCAACAAGTAGAAAATCCAAACGAAGCAATTGCTCTATTTGGTAACCATGATCTTCATTTAAAACGAATTGAAGAGGGTTTAAATGTTTCGATTGTAACAAGAGGAGAAGGAGTACATGTTTCAGGAAGTGCCGAGAATGTTAAACTTGTCGATGAACTTCTTAAATCACTTCTTCTCATTATTAGAAAAGGTATTAACATTAGTGAAAGAGACATTATTTATGCCATTAATATGGCGAAAGAACAAAAGCTAGATCAGCTGGAAAACCTTTATATGCAGGAAATTGCAAAAACGGCTAAAGGAAAGTCTATACGCGTAAAAACCTTAGGTCAGCGCCAATATATTTCTGCTATTCAAAAAAAGGATTTAGTGTTTGGAATTGGCCCTGCAGGAACGGGAAAAACGTATTTGGCTGTAGTAATGGCCGTAAATGCATTAAAACTTGGATCGGTTAAACGCATTATTTTAACACGACCAGCTGTGGAAGCCGGAGAAAGCTTAGGATTCCTACCGGGTGACTTAAAGGAAAAAGTTGATCCCTATTTAAGACCATTATATGATGCTCTTCATGATGTTTTGGGAATGGAGCACACCCAAAGGCTGATTGAACGTGGGACAATTGAAATTGCCCCCTTGGCATATATGAGGGGTAGAACATTGGATGATGCATTCGTTATTTTAGACGAAGCGCAGAACACTACGCCGGAGCAAATGAAAATGTTCCTAACAAGACTGGGATTTGGCTCCAAAATGGTCATAACTGGTGATATTACACAGGTTGACCTTCCAAAAGGAGTTAAATCAGGCTTGGCTACCGCGAAAGATATCCTCACAAATGTTAGTGGATTATCTTTTGTGATTCTCGAGCAATCAGACGTTGTTCGACATCCACTTGTAGCTAAAATTATTTCGGCATATGATGAAAATTCAAAATAAGAAAAATGACCCGAGCACCCTTAATCGGGTCATTTTTCTTTGAAAAAAAGTATGTAGAATGCTGCATTCAGTCTAATTGAGTGAGTTATGAATAAACAGTCATTCTTTAGGCACTTTCAACAAAATCCTTTTTAAGGTATTGTTTATGAAAGTGCTTGCACTTTTGTTCTTTTTTTGTCATATTTTGTCTTAACAGTTGAACATTTTTCGATAAAAATGAATAATGGTAGTATAGAATTGTTTATAGGGGCTTTTCTTTGGAAGGTTGTTAGAGGGTGGTGCCAATCATGAAGAAAAAAAATGCCAATTCAAAGGAAAATAAAAGAACGAATAAAGTAATAGATAAGTTAAATAGCTACAAGTTTTTACATATTTTTTTATACAGCATTTTAGCCGTAATCTTATTTGTAGCTTTGTACAGTAATGTAAAGCCTGAAACGCTGGATATTGAGCTCTTTACTGTTTCTGACCAGACAATTTATGCTCCTACAACGGTGGAAGATAAAGTTGAGACTGAAAGAAAGCAACAGGAAGCATATGACTCAGTAGAGGATCAGTATGTTTTAAAAAAGGAAATCTCAGAAAAGCAAGTAGACCTTGTTTCGTCTATCTTTGACACTGTAATAGAGGTTAGAAAAGAAGAAGAAAAAGGCAATGAAGAGGGTGTTTCAACTACCACGTCAAATGAGAAAGTTGAGAAGATCAGAGGGAAATTAACGGATTCAATCAACAAAAAAATACCTGCTGATACATTTGTATCATTAGTTGAAACATCTGAAGACGAACTTGAGTTAGCGAAAGATGCTGTTGTAACAGCTGTGAATAATATAATGAGCAAAGAAATACCTATTGTTCAATTAACAGAAGCAAAAAAGCAGGTTGAGGATGAGCTCCAATATACATCGTTACGACCAGAAGTTTCTGAATCAGCTACAACTCTTGCTAGATTTGCGATCACGCCAAACTATGTGTTTGATCTTGAAGCAACAGAAGAGCAAAGACAGCTAGCTGTAGATAGTGTAAAAGAAGCGCAAATAAAACAAGGGCAAATTTTAGTTGAGGAAGATGAACTCATTAACCGTGAAGTTTATCGAAAACTTGGCCTTGTTGGGTTATTAGATGACCATCAATCTTTTAAACCATTTTTGGGGCTCGGTTTATTTATCCTCCTTATCTTGGCAGCAGTTGTTTATTTTTTCGAAAAGAAAGACAGTCCAATTTCAAGAAAAAATAATTCTTTGTTATTATATTGTTTAATCTTTGCTATTACGATTTTATTAATGAAAATTGTCAGCTTATTTCAAAAGATCGATTATACACACATTGGTTATATCGTTCCGGTTGCAATGGGAGTTATGCTGGTTAAATTATTATTAAATGAACGATTAGCTATTTTAACTAGTATGATCTTTGCTGTTTGTGGAAGTGTTATATTTAATGAAGGAATAACAGGCAATTTTAACTTTTCTATCGGAATTTATTATCTTTTTGGCTGTCTTGCAGGGGTGTTGTTTTTAGGTGAACATAACCTGCGTTCCAAAATCTTGCAGGCAGGTTTATTTGTTGCTGGAGTCAATGTGCTAGCACTTACAGCCATTATGCTTATTAGAAATGGTGGATATTCTAATATGGAAATATCCTCGTATTTTGTGATGGCATGTGCGTCAGGTCTTGTGTCTTCGGTATTGACAATAGGTTTTATGCCATTTTTTGAAACAGGTTTTGGCATACTATCAACGATGAAGCTAATTGAGTTAGCCAATCCTAATCACCCATTACTAAGGAAAATTTTAACGGAGACCCCTGGAACATACCATCACAGTGTTATGGTTGCTAATTTATCAGAATCCGCCTGTGAAGCTATTGGTGCTAATGGACTTCTTGCAAGGGTGGCTGCTTATTATCATGATATTGGAAAAACAAAACGTCCACAGTACTTCATTGAAAATCAAATGAATATTGAAAATCCACATAATAAGCTTTCTGCACAACTTAGTAAAAATATCATTATTTCCCATGTTACAGATGGCGTGGAAATGTTAAGAAAGCATAAAATGCCAAAAGAATTTGTTGATATAGCTGAACAGCACCATGGGACAACACTTTTAAAATATTTTTATCATCAGGCTAAGCAAACGAATGATTCCATCTATGAGGAGGAGTTCCGTTACCCGGGTCCAAAGCCACAAACAAAAGAAATTGCGATTATCTCAATTGCAGATAGTGTAGAAGCTGCAGTACGCTCAATGTCAAACCCTACTCCTGAAAAGATTGAAAAACTGGTCAGGTCAATCATTTCTGATCGATTACAAGATAATCAGTTAGATGAATGTGATATAACATTAAAGGAATTGGATATTATCGCCAAGTCTTTTTGTGAATCATTAAAAGGAATTTTCCATTCTAGAATTGAGTACCCTGAACTAACAAAAAAACAGAAGGTGAAGAAAGAATGAGATTATCTATCGATAGTCATGATGAAACAAATGAATTAACTGAAAAGGAAATACATACAGTTGAAGAACTTTTGCAGTTTGCTGCTGAACAAGAAGGGATAACAGAAGGTGCTGAGATCTCAGTCACATTCGTTACAAATGAACGTATACAAGAAGTAAACCGGGATTATCGAGACAAAGATCAACCAACTGATGTTATTTCATTTGCTTTAGAAGAGATGGGAGAAGGCGAGGTTGAAATTGTTGGTATAGATCAACCTCGAATGCTTGGAGATATCATTATATCGATTCCTCGGACCAAAGAACAGGCTCAGGATTATGGTCATTCATTTATGAGGGAGCTGGGGTTTTTAGCTGTACATGGTTTTCTCCATCTTTTAGGTTATGATCATATGACAGAAGCTGATGAAAAAGAGATGTTTACTAAACAAAAGGAAATTTTAAATCAATATGGACTTAAAAGATCCGAAACTATCTGAATGGAAGCGTTTTTTTAGAAGCTTTATATTTGCTTGGTCCGGTATTATTCAAACCTTTAAAACGGAGAGGAATTTTCAGATCCATGTTTCTATTTCCTTCATCATGCTAATAGTGGGAATGCTTCTAGGGTTTACAACATTTGAATGGGTTCTTCTCCTGTTTTTACTCGGTGGTATGCTTTCGTTAGAATTGATCAATACCGCTTTAGAGCATGTTGTTGATTTAATTACACCAGATTACCACCCGCTTGCAAAAGCAGCAAAAGACGCTGCGGCTGGAGCGGTTTTGGTATATGCGTTTCTTTCGGTTATAATTGGTGTAATTATTATATGGAGTCATCTTAAATTATTTGTATAGCTATGAGCTGTCAAAGCAAATGGTGAGGCTCCGGAATAATGCAGATAGCTTATCATTGTTAAATTAGGACTTCTTTTACTGAAAAAAGGTTTGTTAACTTTAAAGACAAACCTTTTAATGTATTAAATATACTGTCCGAAGATTCTTACAATTAAATGACAAAGTTTGAATTAGGCGTGAAATCTATCCGAAAATTAGGTAAAATAAAAGAGAGAATTAGTCATTCTCTTAGAGAAAGGAAGAAAGATTTAGTGAACATTGAACAACTCATCGAAGAAGCGAAAGCAGCAAGGGAAATGGCTTATACTCCCTACTCTAAGTTTAAAGTAGGTGCAGCTTTATTAACGAAGGATGGAAAAGTTTATAAAGGCTGCAATATTGAAAATGCTGCTTACAGCATGTGTAATTGTGCTGAGAGAACAGCAATATTCAAAGCATATTCAGAAGGTGACAAAGAATATACAACCATAGCCGTTGTAGCAGATACAGTCAGACCTGTTCCACCTTGTGGTGCTTGTCGTCAAGTAATTGCAGAGCTTTGTCCAAAAGACATGAAAATTGTTTTAACAAACCTCCAAGGTGATGTTTCAGAACTTACAGTTAGCGAATTACTACCAGGAGCTTTTTCAGCGGAGGATTTACATGAATCATAATCAATCTTTCAAATCAGGATTTGTATCAATTATAGGAAGACCAAACGTAGGAAAATCTACTTTTATTAATAGGGTGATCGGTCAAAAAATTGCAATTATGAGCGATAAGCCACAAACAACTCGTAACAAGATTCAAGGGGTTTATACAACAAATCAATCTCAAACAGTTTTTATTGACACCCCAGGAATTCATAAGCCAAAACATAAGCTTGGCGATTTTATGATGAAAGTAGCACAAAACACGTTAAAAGAGGTTGATTTAATTTTATTCATGATTAATGCAGAAGAAGGGTATGGTCGTGGTGATGAATTCATCATTGAGAAGTTAAAACAAACGAACACACCTGTTTTTCTAATTATTAACAAAATAGATCAAATACACCCTGATCAACTGCTGCCTCTCATTGAACAATATAAAGAGTTATATCCTTTTAAAGAAATTGTTCCCATTTCAGCACTGCAGGGAAACAATGTTGACACGTTACTACAACAAATCGAAGCTGTCCTACCGGAAGGGCCTCAGTACTACCCGGAAGATCAAGTGACAGATCACCCGGAACGATTTATTATAACAGAGCTAATTCGAGAAAAGGTTTTACATTTAACAAGAGAAGAAATTCCACATTCCATTGCAGTGGTAATGGATACGCTTGAGCGCCGTGAAAACAATGCTGCAATATATGTTGGCGCAACGATAATTGTCGAGCGTGATTCGCAAAAAGGTATTGTAATCGGTAAGCGTGGGAGTATGCTAAAAGAAGTTGGGCAAAGAGCCCGAGTCGATATTGAAGCATTGTTAGGATCTAAAGTGTTTTTAGAGCTTTGGGTAAAAGTGCAAAAAGATTGGCGAAATAAAGCTTCACAGCTTCGTGATTATGGATTTAGAGAAGATGAATACTAAAGCGTTTAGGATGAAACAATAAACAAAATAATCCTATTCATGAAAAGCATTAGTAAAAATTGTTTAACATGAAATGAAGAAAATAAGGTCAAGATAACTGTAAAGAAATTGGATTTATTGCTTGCTAGTCTTAACAACTGAAAGGTGGGGTTTATATGTTGGATTTTACCTGGAAGGTTTTTTCGCAAACAGGTAGTATTGATACGTATCTTCTTTTTAAAGAGTTAGAAAAGGAGAATGATGAAGGACCCGATTCTCAAGATGATGAACTAGCTGAACTAGATTTTCCAATTTCCTGATCTTGCCTGAACCTTTGAAAGGTGAGGGGAAATTTGCTTCAAAAATGTGAAGGAATTGTTATACGATCTACCGATTACGGTGAAACAAACAAAATAATAACATTATATACGAGAGAACTTGGGAAAGTTGGGGTTATGGCTAGGGGCGCTAAGAAACCTAATAGTCGCCTTACGTCAATCACCCAACTTTTTACGTATGGGACGTTCCTATTTCAAAAATCTAGTGGTTTAGGTGGTCTACAGCAGGGAGAAACAATTTTGTCATTTAGAAGTATTCGAGAAGATATTTTTTTAACAGCATATGCTTCATACCTAGCTGAGTTACTAGACAAAAGTACTGATAACCTAGACAGAAACCCTTTTTTATTTGAATTATTAAAACAAACCCTTCAATATCTAGATGAAGATGTAGATCCGGATATTCTGATTCATATTTTTGAAATGAAAATGTTACCAGTATTAGGGCTGCAGCCTCAGCTTAATGCTTGTTCCATTTGTGGTCAAAAAGATGGAACATTTCATTTTTCGATACGAGAGGGAGGCTTTTTATGTCATCGATGTTTTGAAAATGATCCTTATCGATTACAGATATCTCCGATGACAGTAAAGCTCCTTCGTCTTTTTTATTATTTTGATTTAAACCGATTAGGAAATATTTCTGTCAAACAGGAGACGAAGAATGAATTAAAAATGGTCATCAACTCCTATTATCAGGAATATACAGGTCTAACAATTAAATCAAAGCGTTTTTTAGATCAAATGGATTCTTTAAAGGGAAAGTTATAGAAGGACATTGTTGACATTAGAACAATTTTCAATTAAGATGCAAATATAATTTAACAATTGTTGCGTTGAAGGAAAGAAGTAATTACGATTACTCAATGATAGCGACCTTAGGATGGTGAAAGCTAAGGATTGACCCGTAATGAAAGGCGTTCTGGAGCATATTCATTTAAAGTGGCTTATACATATATAAGCAATTAGGGTGGAACCGCGGGCTAGCTCCCGTCCCTATGTCATTAGTCTGACATAGGGACGGGAGCTTTTTTCATTTAAAAGACTGTTATCAAGGCAGTGTCCTTCGAGTCAGTTTTAAATAAGACCACAAAAGTCATGCTGTTTAAACCCAAAAGCAAAAACTTGTTTTATAAATTAATGGAGGTGTATAAAGATGAATATTCAAAATATGATTCTAACGTTGCAAAAGCATTGGTCTGATCAAGGCTGTGTGCTTATGCAAGCATACGATACTGAGAAAGGTGCAGGAACTATGAGTCCTTATACGTTCTTAAGAAGTATAGGACCAGAGCCATGGAAGGTGGCTTATGTTGAACCATCTAGAAGACCTGCTGATGGACGTTATGGGGAAAACCCTAACAGACTTTATCAACACCATCAATTTCAAGTGATAATGAAGCCTTCACCAGACAATATTCAAGAGCTTTACCTTGATTCATTACGTGCTTTAGGAATTAATCCATTAGAGCATGATATTCGCTTTGTTGAGGATAACTGGGAAAACCCTTCGTTAGGCTGTGCTGGTTTAGGTTGGGAAGTATGGTTAGATGGAATGGAAATCACTCAATTTACTTATTTCCAACAAGTTGGTGGGTTAGAGTGTAAGCCGGTTTCAGCTGAAATCACGTATGGTATTGAAAGGCTGGCATCTTATATTCAAGATAAAGAAAATGTATTTGACTTAGAGTGGACTGATGGATACACGGTGCGTGATATCTTTTTAATGCCTGAGTATGAGCATTCAAAATATACCTTTGAAACGTCTGATACGGATATGCTTTTTCATTTGTTCTCAACCTATGAAAAAGAAGCTATGAGACAGATGGATGAAGGTCTTGTCCATCCTGCATATGATTATGTTTTAAAATGCTCTCATACATTTAATCTTTTAGATGCAAAAGGGGCGATCTCTGTTACTGAGCGAACAGGCTATATTGGTCGTGTAAGAAACTTAGCTAGAAAAGTCGCAAAAACATTTTATGAAGAACGAGAAAAATTAGGCTTCCCTATGTTACAGCAGGAAGGAGGAACAAATCATGAGTAAGAAAGATTTATTAGTAGAGATTGGTTTAGAAGAAGTGCCTGCACATTATGTGACAGATGCAATGAATCAATTTGCAGACAAATTAACAAAATGGCTTGATGAAAAACAGTTATCACATGGCGAAGTGAGAACTTATTCCTCTCCCCGCCGTATAGCCGTATTAGTAAAAGATGTGCTAGAAAAACAGCCTGATATTGAAGAAGAAGCAAAAGGGCCTGCTAAAAAGATTGCTCTTGATGAGAATGGCAATTGGTCAAAAGCTGCAATAGGCTTTACAAAAGGACAAGGCGCTTCTGTTGAAGATATCTACTTTAAGGAAATTAATGGCGTTGAGTATGTCCACGTTCAAAAATTCACAAAAGGGATAGAAGCAAAAACATTATTAACAGAGGCTAAACAATTAATAACGGGATTAACATTCCCAAAAAACATGCGTTGGGGAAGCCAAGAATTACGATATATCCGACCAATTAAGTGGCTTGTAGCCTTATTTGGACAAGAAGTCATTCCTTTTGAAATTGCTGGGGTAAAAACAGATTCATATACATATGGTCATCGTTTTCTAGGAGAGAAAGTTGAAATTGCGATGCCTTCATTGTATGAAACGGTATTACTAGAACAATTCGTTATTGCAAATCCTGTAAAAAGAAAAGAAGCAATAAGTCAGCAGTTGTCAGATCTAGAACAGGAACATAGCTGGGTCATCCCGGTTGACGAGGATCTCTTAGAGGAAGTAAACAATCTTGTTGAATATCCAACTGCTTTGTTTGGGAAGTTTGAACAAGAATATTTATCGTTACCAGATGAAGTGTTGGTTACAACGATGAAGGAACATCAGCGTTATTTCCCAGTAAGAAGCCAAGCTGGAGAATTACAGCCATATTTTATTACGGTAAGAAACGGTGATCAAAACCATCTTGAAAATGTTGCAAGAGGTAATGAAAAAGTGTTACGTGCACGCCTTTCTGATGCAAATTTCTTCTATAAAGAAGATCAGAAGCTCAATATTGAGGATGCCGTAAAAAAACTTGATAAAATTGTTTTCCATGAAGAGTTAGGAACTTTAGGAGAAAAGGTGAAACGAGTTGTTAGCCTTTCTGGCAAATTAGCAGACCTACTTCAAGTACCTTCAAATGAAAAGCAAGACGTGGAAAGAGCTGCGTCTATTTGTAAGTTTGACTTGGTTACACATATGGTGTATGAATTTCCTGAGCTTCAAGGGAAAATTGGTGAAAAGTATGCGAGACTAAGCGGTGAAACAGAAGAAGTTTCTCGAGCTATTAATGAGCACTATATGCCAAGACATGCAGAGGATGCAGCACCTACTTCAAATGTTGGGGCAATTGTTGCATTAGCTGACAAGTTAGACACAATTGTTGGGTTTTTCTCCATTGGGAAAATTCCAACTGGGTCACAGGATCCGTATGCTTTAAGAAGGCAAGCAAGCGGAATTATTCAAATTCTTTTATCGAAGCAATGGACAATTGCTTTGCCAGAGTTATTTGAGCTTGCACTATCTTTTTATGGTGATAAAGGTTCTACTGAAGCGAAAGAAGAATTAAAGTCATTCTTTAGACTAAGATTAAAATATCGTTTAGCCGAAGAAAACATTCGTTATGACTTAAACGATGCGGTTTTAGAATCATCTATACTTGAGGTGAATTCACTTGTTGCACGTGCTAAAGTTCTTCAAGAGGCTTCGGTTGAACCTGAATTTAAGGAAACTGTTGAGGCACTGGCTCGTGTGATGAATATTGCTAAAAAAGGAAATAACTTAGATATTAATGAAGATTTATTAGAAAGTGAGCATGAAAGATCACTTTATAATGCATATCTTCAAGCAGTTAATCAGTTAAACAATTTTAAATCTGTAGAAAAGATCCGAGAAAATTATGTTATTTTAGCAGAATTGAAACCGGTAATTATTGATTATTTTGATCATACAATGGTTATGTCAGATGATGAAAATGTAAAGGCGAATCGTCTGGCCCAAATGGTCAAACTATCTCAATTAATAGAATCCTTTGCAAAAATGAATGTCATTTTAGTAAAGTAATGATTAAATAGGAAGGGACTGACTTAATCTTTGTCAGCCCTTTTTCTTTAGCTACAAGGTATTAAAGCTGAACAATATGCTTTTCATAATAGGTAGATAGTATATAATCGACATATGGATAAAAACCATTTGAAGCCTTATCTAAGTATTAATGTGTTATACACAAGAGATTTAATGTTATTATATTAATTAAGGATCTTTTATAGATTGTTATTAAGAGGCTCTTTGATCCGCTGTTTAAGGTTGATTTAGCGGAAAATGAGCAACCTTGCAAAGTGTTTGGAAAAGCCATAATGAAATAATACATATCTAATAGTAAGGCGGTGAGTCTTATAGAACTAAATAAAAGGCAAGAACAAATTGTCGAAATCGTTAAAGCTAATGGTCCAATTACAGGCGAACAAATTGCTGATCAATTAAATTTAACAAGAGCTACCCTTCGTCCGGATTTAGCTATTTTGACAATGGCTGGATATCTAGAGGCACGACCACGTGTAGGATATTATTTCACAGGTAAAACAAATACCCATTTGATTATGGAAGAGCTAAAGAGTCTTCAAGTTAAAGACTATCAATCCATTCCAATTGTTGTAAATGTTAATGTTTCTGTTTATGATGCCATATGTATGATGTTCCTAGAAGATGTTGGAACACTATTTGTAGTTGATGAACAATCGCACTTAATAGGAGTTCTTTCTCGTAAGGATTTACTTCGAACAAGTATTGGAAAGCAGGAACTTACGACGATCCCGGTAAATATTATCATGACACGAATGCCAAATATAACTGTTTGTAGGCCTGAAGATTATATTATAGACGTAGCTCAAGTTCTCATAGAAAAACAAATCGATGGTTTACCGGTTGTAAAAGATACAGATCAGGGTCTTGAAGTTATTGGGAGAATTACGAAAACAAATATGACGAAAATACTTGTTAGCTTTCTTAATGAATAATATGGCTAACTGTTGAAATGGGGAATAGAATATGAGTTATCAATTGATTTATGTAGTTTCGGACTCTGTAGGTGAAACTGCTGAACTAGTAGTTAAGGCAGCGGCAAGTCAATTTAATGGAGCATCAGCTAATACGAAAATCAAAAGAATTCCCTACGTTGAGGATAGAGGAACAATTATTGAGGTTCTTTCGTTGGCAAAGCAGGAAAAAGCTATTGTGTGCTTCACATTAGTTGTACCAGAATTAAGAGAATTTCTAATTGAAGAAGCAACGAGACAAGGTGTTGTTTATTATGACATCATTGGTCCTCTTATTGATAAGATGGAAACTTCATATGGGATAACTGCAAAATATGAGCCAGGAAGAGTACGAAAGTTAGACGATGATTATTTTAAAAAGGTTGAAGCTATTGAATTTGCTGTTAAATACGATGATGGCCGTGACCCAAGAGGGATATTAAAGGCTGATATTGTTTTAATAGGCGTGTCCAGAACTTCTAAAACTCCACTTTCTCAGTATTTAGCTCATAAGCGGTTCAAAGTGGCAAATGTACCGATTGTTCCAGAGGTTGAGCCACCTGAAGAGCTTTATAAGGTCTCAGCACAAAAGTGTATCGGATTACGTATCATGCCGGAGAAATTAAACAATATCCGTAAAGAAAGGCTAAAATCATTAGGTTTAAATGATGAGGCCTTTTATGCGAATATTGATCGCATTAAAGAGGAATTGAATTATTTTGATAAAGTGGTTGACAAAATAGGCTGTAAGGTTGTGGATGTTTCAAATAAGGCGGTTGAGGAAACGGCAAATATTATTGCTAACTTTATGAATAACCAAAATTAAAGACTGGTAAAGGGAATAAATTCCAAGGGGTGGCTGTAATAGTCATCCTTTTCCTTCGTGTTCTTTGTTTCATTTGTCAAATGGTGATATTTTACGATTGATTACGACAAAAAAACAATAGAAATTTATGAACCTTTGTATTATAATAAAAAATTGTGATAAAAAATACTTTTTTTAGGTTTAGAACTTGACATATGGGAATAAACTATTAATTGTAAACTGTCAAGATATTATATAAAAAAAATTTCGACAAAAGGAATTTTAGAACGTTCTCTCGAATAGTAACGATCAAAGGTGTGAAATAAGAAGGAATTTTCGGAGTGATGTAGAATAGAGAAATATGACGAAAAAAATAAAAAAATTTATGTAGATGCTGATGCTTGTCCAGTTAAAACGGAGATTATGGATCTTGCGGGAAAGTATAACATTCATGTCATATTTGTTGCTTCTTATAACCATACAACAGGTAGAACTTATGGAGGAGAATGGGTTTTTGTTGACACGGGTAAAGAAGAAGCTGATTTATACATAGTAAACCACGTCAATAAAAACGACATTGTTATTTCGCAAGACATTGGTTTAGCGGGCTTATTAATAAGAAAAGATGTTATTTTCATTACCCCAAGGGGAAAACAATATACAGAAGCTAATATTGATACAGCTCTTCAATTTCGATACTTGTCTGCCATGGAAAGAAAAGGAGGCAAATATACGAAAGGACCAAAAAAGTTTACAGATGATGATACTTTAAATTTTATCACAAATTTAGAAAAAATTTTGTCGAAACATGCAGGAGAACTTGAATAAATATCGAATATCTGTAATACGGAGTTGTTAGCATGGGAAATCGAATTCCCGAGGAATTACTCGAAAAAATACAAAGAACTTCTGACATTGTTGATGTAATAAGTGAATATGTTCAATTGAAGAAACAAGGACGGAATTATTTTGGGTTATGTCCATTTCATGGTGAAAAGTCACCTTCGTTCTCTGTTTCAGCTGATAAGCAAATATTCCATTGCTTTGGATGTGGTGCTGGAGGGAATGTCTTTTCTTTTCTTATGCAACATGAAGGATATACTTTCATAGAAGCAGCACAGCACTTAGCAGACAAGGCTGGAATCGATTTGCCTTCCATTTCGCCAGTTGATCAAAACCAAGGGAAAGTTGCTTCGAAAAGTACTGATAAAATGGTTGAAGCACATGAGCTGTTAAAGAAATTTTACCACCATTTGTTAGTAAACACAAAAGAAGGTCAACCTGCATTAGATTACTTATTGAACAGAGGATTTACAAAAGAAACAATCGATGCGTTTGAAATAGGCTATTCTTTAGATTCTTGGGACTTTATTTCTAAGTTTTTGGAAAAAAGAGGGTTTGATCTTTCATTAATGGAGGAAGCAGGATTACTTGTTAAAAAAAACAACTCTGACAATGAATTTTTTGACCGTTTTAGGAATCGAATCATGTTCCCAATTATGGATCATCATGGTAATACAATTGCTTTTTCAGGAAGAGTGCTTGGTGACGAAAAACCTAAATACTTAAATAGCCCAGAGACGAAAATATTTAATAAAAGCAAGCTGCTTTATAATTTTCACCGTGCAAGATTACATATTCGAAAAAATCAACAAGTTGTCCTATTCGAAGGATTTGCGGATGTTATTTCTTCAACACGTGCTGGAGTAGAACAGGCCATTGCGACAATGGGAACCTCTTTAACAGAAGAACAGGCAAAGATCATACGAAGAAATGTGTCTGAAGTCATAATATGTTATGATTCTGATTCTGCCGGAATTGAAGCAACCATGAGGGCCTCTAAGATATTAAAGGCAGCAGGATGTAAAATAAAAGTTGCGATGGTCCCAGATGGTATGGACCCTGATGACTACATCAAAAAGTTCGGAGAAGAGAAATTCAAACATGATGTAATAGGGGCAAGCGTACCGATCATGACATTTAAGATGACTTATTATCGAAGAGGAAAAAATCTTCATAATGAGGGGGAAAGACTTCAATATATAGATTCTGTTCTTTCCGAACTATCTAGAATTGAGAATGCTGTTGAAAAAGAAATTTACTTAAAACAATTATCCTCGGAATTTGACCTGTCAATGGATGTATTGAAGGAGCAAATTTTTCAGAAGGAAAAACAAATAAGTAAACAGCAACCTCCGCAGCAACAAAATAAAATGTCTCAGCAGCAGCCAAAAAGAGTCCCTATTCAATCAAAACGGTTATTACCAGCATTTCATACGGCTGAAAGAATGTTGATAGCACATATGCTAAGAAGTAAAGATATTGCTGAAAAGGTTCTTGATCGGCTTGGTCTTCAATTTAATATTGAAGAGCATAGGGCTATTGTCACTTATTTATATGGTTTTTATGAGGAAGGAAATGAAGAAAATGTAAGTTCTTTTCTTTCTAGATTACCAAACCCTGAATTACAACATACCGTATCCAACATTGCGATGATTACCTTAAACTCTGAAGTAAGTGAACAGGAGTTATCTGATTATATAAAACAGGTGTTGAATCATCAAAAAATGTTAATGATAAAAGAAAAAGAAACTGAAAAAAATGAAGCTGAACGAAATAAGCAATTTAAAGAAGCGGCTCAGATTGCAATGGAAATTATTCAATTAAAACAAGCTCTAAAATCATAATAAGTAAGCAATTGATGATGCGGTTAATGATAGACCAAGTCATCTTAAATAAAGGAATACTACCTAAAAAACAGTAATCCAAATGCTTATCTTAAGATGGTAAGTCTGGAAGGAGGGGATCCTATGGCTGATAAACAAACCCATGAAACAGAAGTAACCTTTGAACAGGTGAAAGATCAGTTAACTGAAATTGGGAAAAAACGTGGAGTTTTGACATATGAAGAAATTGCGGAACGTATGTCTAACTTCGAAATCGAATCAGACCAAATGGATGAGTATTATGAATTTCTTGGTGAACAAGGTGTTGAACTAATTGGTGAAGCGGGTGAAGATGTTGAAGATGCTGATCCAAATATCCAAGATCTTGCTAAGGAAGAAGAATTTGATCTAAATGACTTAAGTGTTCCACCTGGAGTTAAAATAAATGACCCTGTAAGAATGTATTTGAAAGAAATCGGCCGTGTTGATTTATTATCAGCTAATGAAGAAATTAATTTAGCTAAGCGTATTGAGGAAGGCGATGAAGAAGCAAAGCGTAGACTTGCTGAGGCTAACCTTCGTTTAGTTGTAAGTATTGCTAAGCGCTATGTTGGTCGTGGGATGTTATTCTTAGATCTAATCCAAGAAGGTAATATGGGGTTAATGAAGGCTGTCGAAAAATTCGACTATGAAAAAGGTTATAAATTTAGTACGTATGCTACTTGGTGGATTCGCCAAGCAATTACACGTGCAATTGCAGACCAAGCCCGTACAATCCGTATTCCAGTTCACATGGTTGAAACAATTAATAAATTAATTCGTGTTCAACGTCAATTATTACAGGATTTAGGAAGAGAACCGACTCCGGAAGAAATTGGAGAAGATATGGAACTAACTCCTGATAAGGTAAGAGAGATTCTAAAGATTGCTCAAGAGCCTGTGTCGTTAGAAACTCCAATTGGTGAAGAAGATGATTCACATTTAGGAGATTTCATCGAGGATCAGGATGCTACCTCACCTTCTGAACATGCTGCTTATGAATTATTAAAAGAGCAACTTGAAGATGTGCTAGATACCTTAACAGACCGTGAAGAAAACGTATTGCGCCTGCGCTTTGGACTTGATGATGGAAGAACACGTACTCTTGAAGAAGTAGGAAAAGTATTTGGTGTAACACGCGAGCGTATTCGACAAATAGAAGCAAAAGCGCTTCGTAAGTTACGTCATCCTAGCCGCAGTAAACGTCTAAAGGATTTCTTAGAATAGGATAAGGGCGGACACAATTGTCCGTCTTTTTTCTTGTGCAAAAGGATCCCTTTAAAATTTTCATTTACAAGCCCTGTTTTCCTTTTTAAAATAAAGGAAACAACTTATTAAGGATGACTACATGAATAGAGAAAAGAAAGATATTATTATTAGCGAGATTAAATATTGGAAAGAAAATAAGTTGCTTCCTGACACTTACTGTAATTTTTTACTTGCCCTCTATACAGAAGGCACCCATGATGAAAAGGGACAACGAGTAGATAAAACAAAGAGACCTAATGTTGCGATTATTGGAATTGGTATTCTTAGTTTTCTTCTTCTTTGTTCTCTTCTTGTCACCTATTTTACTGAATTGTCTTTTGTTTTGCAAACAGTTACAACAGGAATATTTGTTTTAGCTTCGGGACTTGTTACCGCTTACGTAATTAGAAAAAAAGCTGCATTTCAAATTCCGTTAGTAATCACATTTGTGCAACTATTAGTTAGTTCCATAACAATTGTAGATTTTGTTGTGAAAGGGACTGACCTTTGGGTTGTTTTGACAGTTGTTTGTAATTGTTTGCTCTGGGTTATAACTGGAAAGTTATTTCGTATCTATTATTTGCTTGTAAGTGGTATAATAGCCCTCTTTATCGTTATCTTAAGTATTATATTTTGAAAGTATTTACTGGATATAATGTCAACAAAGAATTACGCTTACATTTAACTATTGTCTGTTTTTTGTCTAAAGTGTGAAAAACATGGAGATGTTAAAAGATAGGTCTTTTCCTATTTCAAAAATTACAGTAAAATAGAGGTTGTTTATAAAAATTGTACTTATGTTGATTATCCAGCAGTACCGGGCAGTAGAACCCTATGAGAAATGTAGCTATATTGTTTATTTTGACTATATGTTGATTATCGAAAGTATTCTAAGGGGCAGCGACCACCCATGGATAAGAAATCAGCCATCAAAATAACAAAGCTAAAAATGAAAGTAGATAAAAGAATTATCGGAGGGGACTGCTCGTAAGACAGACGATAATTCTACTCATCATTAGAGGCAATGATATGTTGCCAATGATGAAAAGGCTCACTATTTACATAAGGGAGGTTACATGATGAATCGCAATCCACTTATTCCATTTTTATTAATTGCTGTGCTAGGAATCGGCCTTATGTTCCTTTTATCTTTTAAAGGTATTGGCGATCATGAAGAACTAGCTAGTGGCGGAGAAGAAGAACCAAAAACGGAAGATGTTGCAAACGCTACACCGGAAGAAATTTACCAACAAAACTGTATTTCATGTCATGGACAAAACTATGAGGGTGGAGCTGGTCCTGCACTTGTAGGCGTTGGTGAGAAAATAAGTGTAGATGATATTAAAACAACACTTAAAGAAGGTAGAGGAATTATGCCTGCTGGTCTTGTTCCAGATGAAAAGCTGGACGAAATGGCTGAATGGGTATCTCAAATTAAATAACCTACAAATAAAGAAGTCCTTTGCATCTGTGAAGGACTTTTTTTATACTTTTAAATAGGAGCTTTTGGACAAGATAATGATGTCCAAGAAAATGTAGAATAACGAATTGTGGTGACTAACTTTATGAATGAATTAAAACTATCAAAAAGACTTGAAACTGTTGCATCTTATGTCCCAAAAGATGCGATCTTTGCTGATATAGGCTCGGATCATGCTTATTTACCCTGCTACTCTATCTTACAAGGGAAGGCTAAGGCTGCGATTGCCGGGGAAATTACAGATGGTCCTTATTTATCTGCTAAAAATCAAGTAATGAGATGTGATCTGACTAATGTAATATCTGTAAGACAAGGTGATGGACTTTCAGTAATAGAGGACGGTGAGTCTGTTGACTGTATTACGATTGCAGGTATGGGTGGTGCACTAATTAAAAAGATTTTAGAAGAAGGAAAAGCAAAATTAACAGGTGTTACTCGTTTAATCCTTCAGCCTAACATTCATGCTATTTATATACGTGAGTGGTTAGTAGAAAACGGATGGGAGCTTATTGAAGAAGAAATTTTAGAGGAAGATGAAAAGCTTTATGAAGTACTAGTAGCGGAAAAAGGTGAAGCAACGCGTCCATATAAACATTATTCTTATGAAGCTGGATTGTTATTAGGACCAATTTTAGCTAAGGAGAAATCAGAAACATTTCAAAAAAAATGGTCTGGGGAATATCAACATTGGAAATCCATCATTGCGAAACTTGAAGAAGCTGGACATACATACGAAAAGAATGAGAAATATCAAGAAATAATAAAGCAAATGAAGCTGGTAGAGGAGGTTCTTAGCTAATGACTAAAAAACCAAATGGCTTTGAAGTCATTCAATTGTTTGAGTCATTCTCACCAAAAGCATATGCTGTTGAAGGAGATAAAATTGGGCTTCAAATTGGTAGTTTAAACAAAAAAGTTAAAAATGTGATGATTACATTAGATGTAGTTGAATCTGTTATTGATGAAGCGATCGATCAAAATGTTGATCTAATAATTGCTCATCATCCTCCGATATTTAGACCAATTAAAACTCTATCAACTGAAACCACTTATGGAAAAATGCTTGAAAAGTGTATCAAACACAACATTGCGATTTATGCAGCGCATACTAATTTGGATGTAGCAATTGGAGGGGTTAATGATTTATTAGCGGAAGCATTGCAATTAACCAATTTAGAGGTGCTTGTTCCCACGTATGAGGATCAATTAAAGAAGCTGGTGGTGTTTGTACCTGATACTCATGAAAAAGTGGTGAGAGATGCGTTAGGAAGTGCAGGAGCTGGTCATATCGGTGCCTATAGTCACTGTTCTTTTTCAGCTAAAGGAGAGGGAAGCTTCTTGCCTCTAGATCAGTCAAATCCTTTCATAGGTGAAAAGGGAAAACTTGAGTATGTAGACGAACACAGAATTGAAACAATTTTCCCGCAATCAATTCAAAAAAAG